>JBLIAQ010000082.1:0-7750 GCA_047634535.1 Cycloclasticus sp. | reverse complement strand
TTATCAGTCGCCTTTGCCATCAAGCCGCCCAGCGCGTCTACTTCTTTTACCAGGTGGCCTTTACCAATGCCGCCGATAGCTGGGTTGCAGCTCATTTGCCCGAGTGTTTCAATATTTTGCGTTAATAGCAGCGTATTTGCACCTGTACGTGCCGCCGCTAATGCCGCTTCTGTTCCGGCGTGTCCACCACCAACAATGATGACGTCAAACTTTTTAGGATGTTCCATAACTCTATATTTTTTACATAAGCCGTTGATTTTAGCATTTTATTACCGAATTAGTTAACGCGTTCAAGCCGCTGTTAAAATCTATTTGCTAGAATGACTGCCGTTAACCTAATAAACTTTATCTCAGCATGCCCATGGATAACCCTATAAACGCCTTTATAGAGCAGGCTAATCGCATTATTTTAGGCAAAGATCACGTTATTAAATTAGCCTTAGCGTGCATTTTGGCTAAAGGCCATTTATTAATAGAAGATATACCCGGCGTGGGCAAAACGACCCTGGCGCATAGCTTTGCGAAACTACTCGGGTTAGATTTTCAACGCATTCAATTCACCAGCGACTTATTGCCCGCCGATATCGTTGGCTCAAGTGTGTTTGATAGAGATAATAACCGTTTTGAATTTCACCCCGGGCCCGTTTTTTCGAGTTTCGTGTTAGCGGATGAAATTAACCGAGCGACGCCTAAAACCCAAAGTGCGTTACTTGAGGCGATGGAAGAGCAGCAAGTTACGATTGAAAAGACGACCTACCCCATGTCGAACCCTTTTATCGTTATTGCCACCCAAAACCCCGCCCATCAGATAGGCACTTTTCCACTGCCAGAGTCGCAACTAGACCGCTTCTTAATGTGCCTGGCCATTGGCTACCCCGATGCTGCCTCCGAAAAACAACTGCTTAATGGTGCCAACACTCGGCAAAAGCTCGCTGCTATTGATGCTGTCATTTCAACTGATCAGCTCATCGCTTTACAGCACCAGGTTTATGGCATTTATGCCGCTGAGCCGCTTATCGCATACGCGCAAGCCTTGCTGGAATTTTCTCGAGCGTCGTCTTTATTCACCCAGGGTCTATCGCCCAGGGCCGGTATCGCCATCATTCAATCTGCTAAAGCCTGGGCGCTTATCAATGGTCGTGAGCACGTTTACCCCGAAGACATTCAGGCAATTTTGCCGTCGGTTGTTAATCACCGTTTATTACTACAAAACAAGCTTGCTTCCGACCAGGGCGCCGCTCAAATACTACTCGGCGAAGTCGCCATTCCATAATGCAAAGCCGCTCTTCTTTTACGATAACAATGGGCAACTGGGAAACGATCGGTATATTTGCTAAACCCGTTCGCTTAGCCGTCTTTGTTGCTGAGCAAGGCGTACCCAGTTCGCTTGAAATTGACCCACTCGAGCATATTTACCAGCACTTTATAGTCTTTGATGCGGAGCAAAAACCCTTTGCTACTGCACGTATGAGCGATGACGGAAAGTTCGGTAGAATGGCTGTGCTTAGAGCCTATCGAGGCCTGGGAGTAGGCCGTCTGCTACTAGAAACCGTTTGCCAGCAAGCCAGCGCCATGGGTATTAAAAGTATTTACTGCCACGCACAAACTAACGCTATGGGCTTCTACCAAAAAAATGGTTTTTTAACGCAAGGGGAAGAGTTTGAAGAGGCCGGTATTGCCCATATCAAGATGCATAAAAAGCTGCCGTTTTAAATTCGCTGCTGCAGGTACTCTTCGATAAAGTCGAAACGGTCATTACCCCACCATATCTCGTCATCTAGCATCATAATAGGCGCGCCGAAAACACCGGCTTGATGCGCCTCGACGCAGGCTTTTCGAAACCGTGTCTGGCCTTCATTAGACGACACAAAGGCCATAAAATCAGCAACGTCCCAATCCAGATCTTGCGCTAAGCTTTCAAGGTTTTTCAATTCGGTAGGGTCGCAACCTTCACCCCAAATCTTATTGTACGCCGCCGTCACGTAAGCTTCAGCCTGGTTTTTATCATTGGCGTACAGCACGCCAACGTTCCAGGGCCCTACTTGTAAATTTGGTGGGAACGCAAAAGGCGCGGCGTAACGCTTTGCCCAACGTTTTAAATCGGCCAGCATGACCTTGATTTTAGCGGGCACTTCGCGGTTCGAGGGACCATAATTTCCAGCCGCCATTTTCGCCTGCGGAATATCCATCGGGTGATAAGCCAACGTCAAACCATACTTGCGCGCCAAATCGGGCAACTTGATATGCGCCAGATAGCTAAAAGGGCTCATCAGGTCAAAATAAAAATCCATCTGCTGCTTAACCATTTGATTCCTTTTATCGAGTCGAGTTATTTATTCAGCGGCGGCAATGCAGATATTACCGTCTACAACGCTTACCGGATAGGTCTTAATAGGGATTTGACAAGGGAAAGAGGTCGCTTCTCCTGTTTTGATGGAAAAAGCGCCGCCGTGAAATGGGCACTCGATCTCTTCGCCGTCCTGATAACCATCGGTTAACATCGCCATTCCGTGCGTGCATAAGTTATCGGTTACAAAATATTCGCCGTCTAGAACGTACACCGCCAGTCCCGGGAAGCCTTCGGGTGTAACACCAACGGGCGCTTCTTCTTTAACGTCTTCTGCTTTACATAGGGTAATTAAATCGCTCATTTAAATCTCTTCTTTGTGGGTTAACTAACTATACGCTTAGTAAAAGCGATCGTAGTGGATTTGATTTAACGGAACTTTATATTCCATCACCAATAGTCGTGTCAAGGCATCCGTCATCGGCGGTGGGCCGCAGAAATAAAACTCGTGTTCAGGCAGTTTATCACCCAGTGTCTTAGCCACCAGTTCGTGGATAAAGCCAACCGCACCATCCCAGCCTGCCGCTTCAGCCGCGGCCGCATCCGATACTGCATTAAAATTCTGTACGCGTCTTTTCATATCAGCATCTGCCTCAATGAGCGCGGGTGTACAGATATCTTTAGGTGTTCTACCACCATAAAACAGGTAGATATTACGATCATCAAGCCGCGCATCTTTCGACGCCGCCTTAATAATAGACATTTCAGGTGACAAGCCCGACCCGCCACCAACGCATACGATATCGCGAGGGATTTCAGGTTTCAAATACGCCAGGCCATAGGGGCCGTCGAGACCGATCACATCGCCTACCTGATAGTCTTCAAACAACTTCGTGCTAGCACTACCGCTGGGCATTTTTTTGATAATGAAGTGCCACTCGCCACTTTCGTTAGGCAAGTTACTCATGGAATAACCGCGCGAGCCAATTACATTAGGGAAGTCCAACAAAGCAAACTGGCCTGGTTCAAATTTAGCGGCGTGTTCGGTTTTAAAACAAAACTCGGCCATATCATCAGTCAACTGATTGATCTTATATAAAGTAGCCGCCGACTTAATCGGTTTATGCACGGGCATTGCCTCGTTATTGAGCCGAACCTTGATTTCGCAGTCTGAGGTCGGTATACACTGGCAGCTTAACTTTCGCCCTTTCTTTATATCTCTAGGGGAAAGACCTGGAGCGTCAGGCCAAAGGTCATTTACCTCACCCGTCAGAACTTCTACTTTACAGCTGCCACAACCGCCTGAGTTACACTCATACGGCAAACCCAGACCCGCACGAAGCCCGGCACGCAAAAGCGTATCGCCTTCCTCACAAGGGAATTCAAACTCTTGTTCGTTTATTTTAATCGTATAACTGGTCAATTTTCCGCCCCTAATGCCACTAAATTTATTAATATAACAGCCTATTATATATATTCTGTTAAATCAACGGATGCTTTAGATCACTTTTTGAGGCGGCACAATGTCCACACCCTTTTTTAGCGAAGACACGTTTAAATTTTTAGAGCAGCTGGCTAAAAATAATAACCGCCCCTGGTTCAACGAACATAAGCCTATTTACGAACAAACCGTTCGTTCTCCCGCGTTGGACTTTATCGAGGCCATGCAACCGGTTATTAAAAAGCTCTCTCCCAACTTTACCGCGGTAGCAAAAAAAACTGGTGGTTCTTTAATGCGCGTGTATCGAGACGCTCGCTTTAGTAAAGATAAAACGCCGTACAAAACCAATATTGGCATCCAGTTTAGACACGTGGCGGGAAAAGACGTACACGCGCCGGGGTTCTACTTACACATTGCCCCAAACGATTGCTTTCTGGGCGCCGGTATTTGGCACCCGGACAGTAAAGCCCTCAGTCGTATTCGCGAAATGATTAGCGACAACCCCAATGCCTGGAAAAACATCACTAGCCATAAAAACTTCAAACGTCACTTCGAGCTGTCTGGCGACTCACTGAAAACATACCCACGTGGTTACGCGAAAGACCATCCCATGATTCACGATCTGAAGCGTAAGGACTTTATCGCGATACACCCACTCAGCCGCGAAGATATTTTGAGTCCCGACCTAATCAAAACGATGCATCAGCGCTTCAAAATCGCTAGCGACCTAATGGATTATCTTTGCAATGCGCTTGAACTGCCTTATTAACAAGCGCCTTATAAGCCCAGTTTTTCAGCTATAAAGTCGGCGTCTTTATCACCACGGCCTGACAAATTAACTAAAATGGTTTGTTCCGGCGTCATCGTCGCGGCAATTTTCATCGCGTAAGCCACCGCGTGAGCACTTTCCAAGGCCGGAATAATGCCTTCTACTCTGGATAGCGTCATAAACGCGTCCACGCACTCATCGTCATCCACGGCAACGTACTCGACCCGGCCTAAATCCTTTAACAGGCAGTGCTGCGGCCCTACGCCTGGGTAATCTAATCCCGATGCAATGGAGTAAACGGGCAACGGTTCGCCAGATTCGTCTTGTAAGTTGTAACATTCAAAACCGTGAAGTGAACCCTTCGTGCCTTTACTCATCGTCGCAGCGTGATAGGGGGTATCAAGCCCTTTACCGCCAGGTTCTACGCCGACCATTTTCACAGCGTCGTCGTCTAAAAAGGCGGTGAACAGGCCAATCGCGTTAGAGCCACCACCGACACAGGCGGTAATAATATCCGGCAATTTGCCTTGTTCGGCAAGAAACTGCTGGCGCGCCTCTTTACCGACTATACTCTGGAAATCCCTGACCATCATCGGAAACGGATGCGGGCCGACCACCGAGCCAATCGCATAAATAAAATTAACTGGATCTTTTAGATACTCTTCAAAGGCACTATCGACGGCATCTTTTAAGGTTTTAGTGCCCCGTGAAACCGGCACCAGAGTACAACCCAGGATTTTCATTTTGGTGACATTGGGGTGCTCTTTGGCGATATCCACTTCGCCCATATGAATTTCGCAGTCTAATCCAACCAGTGCACAGGCCGTAGCTAGGGCAACCCCGTGCTGGCCCGCTCCCGTTTCCGCTATCACTTTGGTTTTACCCATATGCTTCGCCAGTAACGCCTCGCCTAAGCAATGATTAATTTTATGCGCGCCCGTGTGGTTTAGATCCTCCCTTTTTAGAAAGATTTTTGCACCACCAAGCCGTTCCGTTAATCGTTTGGCATAAAATATCGGGCTTGGTCGACCAACGTAATGAACGTACAAATCATTTAACTCATCCTGAAAGGCTTTGGTTTTTGAGATGTCGAGATAGGCGTCTTTAATCTCATCCATAATAACGACTAATTCAGGCGGGATGATCTGCCCACCGTACTCACCAAAATAGCCCTTATCATCTGGCATTGGAATCTTATTCTGCTTCAAGCCTAACCTCTTTTGTTATTAGTGTTAATGACCAGCTTATTAGCAATTCGTAAGAATAACAATACGAATATTAACGCCATACAATCAACTAAAACTGATTTGCATCATGGTGCTTAGAGCCTTTAAATGCGAAAGTTTCAACTACAAGACAAGTTCACAATAGGATTAATAATGGCCGAAGCAAATCAGCAATCATCCCAGCAAACCACCATGTACGACTGGATTGGCGGCGAACAAGGCGTTCGCAAGCTAGTAGACCGTTTCTACGAAATAATGGATCAGGACGAACAAGCAAAAACCATTCGCGCCATGCATAAACAAGACCTTTCTGAGATCAAAAACGGCCTGTTTGAGTACCTATCGGGCTGGTTGGGGGGCCCACCTTTGTACATCATGAAGCACGGCAGCCCTTGTATCACCAAACCCCACGCGCCTTTTAAAATTGACCAGGCGGCCTCAGATGCATGGATGCATTGCATTACAAAAGCTATGGAAGACGTCGCCATTGAGGAAAAGTATCGCAAAATGCTAACGCCAGCTTTTCAGCGGATGTGCGACACCTTGATGAATAGTTGATTTTACAGCTCGAGTGCTAGCCAAAAAAAAGGGCGCTTAAGCGCCCTTTTTTAACTAAACCGGCTTAAAGATTATAAATCAATATCCATACCGTAACCTTTCGCTTCTGGCTTGTGGCCAAAAATATCACCGACATAATGTTCCTGGTCTTTCATGGTAAAACGTGCGCCATGTCCCAGCTCCAATAACCAGCCTGAAGGCGTGGCAAAGTAAAACGTATATGCCTGATCATTTGAATGTTTACCGAGCTGCATAGCAACATCAATGCCTTTTTGACGAATAATATCGTGACCAATGCCAAGATCATCCAATTCCGTGTATTCCAACATTAAGTGATTAATGCGTTTTTCCATTGGCCCAAGACCAAATGCAATAGAGTGTTGGCGGTCATTACAGCTCATAAACGTTGGCTTCGCGATCATGCCATTAGGCAGTTTTAATTTGTATTCTACTGAACCTTTAAGGCCTAATAGTGAATAGAAGTCATAGGTAGCTGCATCGTCCATTGAGCGGATAATAAGGTGGCCAACGCCCTGATCAGCGGTCAGGAATTTGCCGTACAATGGGCGCCCCGGGTGGAAAGGTTTCATCACATCCACACGCGGACTGTAGAAGATTTCAGTCGGGTTGCCCGATGGGTCTTCTAGCTTCAACAAACCGAGTACGTGACGCTCATCGGCTTCTTCTTCTGACGCTACGGTAAACGCGACACCCGCGTCTGTTAACTGCTGTTGCATTGCCTTGAACTCTTCAAAGCCAGACACACGCCAGCCAGCATAAGCCAAATCATCTTCGTCTGATTGATGAACCACAAAACGGTGGTGCTGATTATCCATTCTTAGATAAAAACGATCATCGCGATCGCCTTCCTCAATTTCCAGACCAACACAGTCGCTTGCAAACGCACGCCACGCATCCAGATCCGTTACATTGAACCCCAGATAACCCAATTCTGTTACTTTAACCATTACTTTCTCCTCGTTTAATTTCAAAATTCTTGCTTAGAAAAATATGTATAAATTTTTATCTTCCGTCACTCTTGCGTCTAACGTCACCTTACGACGCGCCAGCTGAAAACCACTGTCCACCCTGCGAACTAAATCCTGTCGACCGCCAACGTGTTCAGACCTTTCTAGTTGTCCCCGATGCCGAATAGTAGCAAAATTACTGAGCACCACAAACTCATCTTCTTTTGCCGTATGAAAGGCCTGTATATTGGTAATTAAATAACGCACCGATGACATAGGGTCTTCCATCCACACCGCACCCGTCGCCAAACGGCCCACTCGCTGTTTCATTTCGTCATAATCATCGTTATAAATGGCCATATCATCTGGCGTCGGAGCGGGCCTTTTGTCCTTCGCATAACGGCGTTCAACGACCGGCATCCAATAATGAATGTCTTTCGCGACCATCGTTTCAAACCAGGCCTCGTACTCACCGTCCTGTAATAAGCTCGCTTCTTGATA
>JBLIAQ010000081.1:0-7769 GCA_047634535.1 Cycloclasticus sp. | reverse complement strand
CTGCGGAAAAAACAAATAGAGCAGGGCCACGAATTTGACTCTGAAACTGATACCGAAGTCATCGTGCATGCGGTATATGACCATTGGAAAGTTTCGGGGGATCTACTCAAAGCAGTACAGGAAACAGTAAAAACTCTACAAGGTGCCTATGCATTAGGCGTTATTGAAGCGGGAAAAAATGACCGCTTAATAGCCGCAAGAAAAGGCAGTCCTTTAGTTATTGGCCTGGCAGACGGCGAGTACTTTATTGCATCAGATGTTTTTGCTTTATTAGGAGAGGCAAGCCAGTTTATTTATTTAGAAGACGGCGATATTGCCGATATTACGCTGGACGGCATAACGATTTACGATGAATCCGGGTCGCCAGTAAGTCGAGCCATTAATGAAACAGAGCTCAAAGCCGATACCATAGGCCTTGGTCGATATAAGCATTACATGCAGAAGGAAATTTTTGAGCAAGCGGCGGTATTAAAAGAAACCATCGCCGACAGGATTGGAAGTGGCCGCTTATTAGCGAATTGTTTTGGTGCTGAGGCTAATGAAGCGTTTAAATCGATAGAAGAAGTACAGATAGTTGCCTGTGGTACCAGCTTTCACGCAGGCATGGTGGCGAAATACTGGTTTGAATCCATCGCAGGCTTGCCCTGTCATATTGAGGTAGCTAGTGAGTTCAGGTATCGCCCGCATATCGTCAATAAAAAAACCTTATTTGTTACCATTTCACAATCTGGCGAAACGGCGGACACTTTAGCGGCACTGCAGGCATCGAAAAAACTGGGTTATGCGCATACTCTGTCCATTTGTAATGTGCCTGAAAGCTCCCTCGTTAGACTATCAGAATGGCATTTGATGACCAACGCAGGGCAAGAAATTGGCGTTGCTTCAACAAAAGCCTTTACAACGCAACTCGTTGCCCTTTTATTGTTGGTGGTCGCGTTAGGTAAGCACCACTTAATCACGGATGACAGAGAAGTGGAGATCATAAGACAACTAGAGCAAGTACCTGAAAAGGTAGCTGAAGTATTAAGACTGGATTCCGAAATACTCAAAATTGCTGAGCAGTTTAAAGACAAACATAACGCCTTGTTTTTAGGTCGCGGCGAACAATACCCCGTGGCGATGGAAGGTGCGCTTAAATTAAAGGAAGTTTCGTATATCCACGCGGAGGCTTATCCAGCGGGAGAACTGAAACACGGGCCGCTGGCCCTGGTCGATGAGGATATGCCGATCGTTGCAGTGGCGCCTAATAATGACCTGCTTGAAAAATTAAAATCAAACCTGCAAGAAGTACAGGCGCGAGGCGGTAAATTGTACGTATTTGCCGATAAGCACGCCGCTTTTGAAGCAGCAGAGGGCCTCAGTATTATCAGGGTGTCAGAAATAGACGACGTGATCGCGCCGATTATTTATACCATCCCATTGCAGCTTTTGGCCTATCACGTCGCCGTTATAAAAGGCACGGACGTTGATCAACCACGTAATTTAGCTAAATCTGTCACTGTCGAATAGAAATTTTCGACAGCTGGGGTGTATAGGCATGAATTAAAGCGAAAAGCCTTCTAAAAAAGCGATAATGCTCGGCGTGTCATATTTACAAGTAAATACCAATCGTATGGAGATTATTAAATGAACAAGGTGGACGAACTCCCTGAAGAACACCCAGATGCATTGTTATCCCGACTACACAAAACGATCAAACTGTGTATTAGGACACTTGCTGTATTGATGGTCTTTGTAATTTTTTGGGGAGTGCTGGATGTGTTTTACGTTATTTATACGCAAATATCCAAAGCCCCCTATATGTTGTTAGCCGTGTCAGATATCTTTAAGGTTTTTGCCGCATTTCTGGTGGTATTAATAGCCATCGAGATATATCAAAACATCATTCTTTATCTAAGAACCGATGTAATACCGATTAAGCTAGTAATCGCTACAGCGCTAATGGCTATCGCTCGAAAGGTCATTATTATTGATCTTAAAGAGGTGTCAGCAATCCATATATTTTCGATCGCAGCAGTGGTTTTAGCTTTAGGGGTGACCTATTACCTGGTTGGCCTGCAACACAAAGACTCGGCTTGAGGGTTTGTAAGTTAATCGAAATAAGGCTAAATTAACATTGGAGCGACAGCCAAAAGCGCACCGCGTTATTTCAAACGTTAACCGCCCAAAGGATTACCGTGATTTCAAAATTACCACGTTGGGTAGAATATGGTTCGTTTCTTCTTGCATTAGTTGCAGGATTAGTTAATTCCATCGGATTATTAGGTTTTAAGCACCAATCTATTTCACATTTATCTGGTACTGCCACGCTCCTTGGAATAGGTATTGTAAGCTCAACATTCACAGACGTTTTTCATTTGCTTATAATTCTTCTTAGCTTTTTAGTGGGCGCTTCGATATCGGGTTATTTTTTGCGCAATGGTGCATTAAAATTAGGTGGTAATTACAGCAATCCACTTTCTCTAGAGACCATATTTCTTATCGCTTCTATTTACTTCTTAACCAGAGATTCCTTATACGGACATTATTTGTTTTTGGCGGTATCTTGGGTGCATACAGTTTTAGTGTTTTTAAATTCCAGGCACTATTTATACCCGCAGGTATCTGTTTGATGCTTGCAGTGTCTTATTCGATTTACAATGCTAAGGTCAGAAGCTAACACGCCACAGCACAATGACACGTCTACACCACGCATGCCTGTGGGACGTTGTACCTTAAACACTCGTAAAAAATGGTATCCAAATGGAAGTTGATAACAGCCTTATACAAAAGAGTGCGTAGAGTCATGAAACCTCTTATGATGAGCCGCCTTACCCGCTAACGTGACGTTATACTTTTTTAAATGACAGGGATAATATGAACACCTACGATAGAATTTTTGGGGCGGGCCCACGAGGCGTCATACTAAGCGTCGCTCTATTGAGTGTTGCGTATTATTACGAAATAACGGTCGGCCTAGGTGATATTTTTATAATAGATAGTATTCGCTTTGCTTTTATTATTGCGCTCATTACGTTTGGTTTGATTCTTCTTATATGGAGTTTGAAATCACTTCCTCCAACAAAAAGGGGTAAAAGCTTGGTAATAACCGGCGCATTTAAGTATTTTAGGCACCCACTGTATGCATCATTGTTGTTATTTTTTAATATGGGTTTTGCCTGTCTGTTAAATGATTGGATCTATGTAGTCTGGGCCATTGGAATGCTGCCTATTTGGTCGCTAAACGTTAGAAGCGAAGAAACGTTAATGCGACGTGAGTTTGGTGAGGAGTACGTGGTTTATTGTAATAATACTTGGCGATTTGTACCCAGGTTACAGATTAAAACATAGCAAGGCCTGCCCATCGGGGCGCGTAAAAAGTTACGGCAAAGCTTTGGTGGCTGTCTGTCAATTCAATCTTTATGTTTGAAAAATGAACGGTAAAAGCGGTTGGTGACGCTAGTGCTTTCTTTTTTCTGCTGGCTTCGATAACTCAATCACAGTTCACAATGACTGGACTAGTAAAATACTTCATGAAAAAAACATAATAAGACGGTCAAAAATCCGTGCCCTCACGTTTTTGGTTGTATTTAAGCACATCGCTATAACCCCAAGTGACCCACCATTAGGAGCCGCACTATGAAACTACAAAACGTTGTTCTTTTATCCATAATTTGCATCAGTTTATCTGCCTGTGGAACGGTACCTAAATCACGGTCTCACTTTGTTGAATTGATGAAGGAAGGCACCGGAATGGGGCCATTCAAAAGAATGGCATTCAGTAAAGTAATACCCAAGCCCTTCGCTGCTGTTTTTGACAATATAAACGACAAACTTTTGGGCTGTATACCGGGAGGCTATCAAACAACCACCATGCGCGGCAGTAGCATGAGCACGCTATCGGTAACCAATCACAATAAAATCGAGAAGGTAACGCAGGACAAGGCGGAAATTACACTGCAACAATTTCATAGTGCAACCCTTATGCAGTCTGACGGGGGCTTTTATCTTTTGGCGGCGGACCTACACAGAATTGACCAAACGTCTGTTCGTATAGATTTTTTTACAGGGCAGCATTACTTGGCTATTGCTGAAGCCATTGAACAATGGGCACAAGGCAGCCAAAAGTGTCACGGTATAGGCGGTAACCCGTAATTTTATGAGTACCGTCTCGTCAAACTAAAAGCATGGCAAGACAAGGGTAAAACAAAGTCTAAGTCGGCTGGTGAATGTTAATTTTTAGTCACTTACGCCCGCTTTTATTTTGCTGATTCACACCAGCCCTTATTGCAACATGCCTTAACGGTCATGCTGAGGAAATTATACGGTACACTATAGTTAGAAAATTAAAGTCTCTTTAGCCCCAAAAAGAACGCGTTTGGGGTAAATCAAACATTGAAAAAAGCGGGAGAAAAGCACATGTCGAAAAACACCAAAATAAGCCAAGGGCTACGTATGATTGGCCTTTTTTGGGCACTTATCGGTCTTACCATCCATGGCGGGCTTTCATTCGCTGAGGAAAAACGCATACCGATTGGCGTATCTATTCAGAAGGATATCCGAGTTGTCTACCAGGTTAGGAACGATGATTGGAAAGGAGGGGTCGGCCAGGCGCTACATTACCTTAAAAAGCTTGTTGACGCATACGACTCCTTGACAATAGTGCAGGATGATCGCTCCATTCATGCAGTATTTCACGACTCAGCCGGATACTGGATGCTGACAGACAAGTCATATGACAAATTCAAGGGCACACAGGTGGGCAACCCCAACAAGAATATAATCGAGGCGTTGGTGAAACGTGGTGTCAGTATAGAACTCTGTGCACAAACGATGAAGAGTCGGGGCTGGAGCGATGAGGATATTTTGCCGGAGGTGAAAATCGTCGTTGGAGCTTATCCACGCATCATCGACCTTCAGCTGCGCGGCTACGCATACATTCGATTTTGAATGACCGCTCTGCCAATGAATCTATAACAGAAATTAAACCCCGTCTAAAGGGAGTAGGCTCCGATCCAACCTGTGGAAGAGAGGTCGCATGGCTGCATTTAATGCTCTTGTTTTATACTTCACTAACATGGTGCCTAAAAGTAGCCGCGCCTATTCTTAATACTATTGTGCGACACCGAGTGATAATCTTACACACTCAATTGAAGGAGAGTCCGTGAGATAACAATATAGCTAGGCTAAGGGGCTTCATTCAGTCCTTCACACGGTTGATCGATCAAGATGACACCCTGAAATGCAGGCCGCAAGAATCAGGCAAATGAATCTGGTTGGCCCGGCAGGTTATATCTCTATGGAAGATGGTGAAGCGACAGAATTAGTACAAAACGCCATTACCGACGGCCCTGATCATCACTCCTTCATGGGGGTGGGGAAGCCGGGGTGTGATGGTGAAGAAGGTACTTTATTAACAGAAGCTTGGTTGTGTTCATATTGGCGTGGATACAGGCAATTTATGAGTAGGGAGGAAATGAAAGTTTAGCTAACAAGGCCATTTTGATCTTTTTAGCTAGTGTGGTAATGATCATTGAATGGGTTTTTTGTGTGGTGATTCATAATGGGGCAACGTGGCTGAAATGAATGCGGCGATTATTGTAAAAAGAGTCGAGATGAGTAAGGTGGCTTCAAACCCATAAAGCTGAAAAACCCAACCAGATAAAACTGTTCCGAGTAACCTTCCGGCGGCGTTTGCCATGTAATAAAAACCCACATCCATCGAGACGCCATCTTTATCGGCATAGCTAACAATTAAGTAACTGTGGAGTGACGAGTTTATAGCGAACAACACGGCAAAAAGCATTAAGCCGATAAACAGTGAGTAATGAACTTGAAGATTAAAATGTAAGGCCGTCGCTATCAAGGCCGGCGTTATTGAAAGCGCCAAAGACCATTTGAATAGCCCTTTACCCTTCCGTGTTTTGCCCAGCGACTTTCCTGTAAAATGAGGGGTGAGGGACTGAATACAACCATAGGCCATCACCCATAAGGCAAGGAATCCGCCTACGTGCCAATAATCCCAGCCAAAGGTGGTCGCTAAATACACCGGTAAAGCGACAACAAACCAGACATCTCTAGCGGCAAACAGGAAAAGTCGTGCGGCGGAAAGACAATTAATGACGGGGCTTTTGGAGAAAAGATGCCTGAACTTGGGTTTGTTTTTTGCCTTACCGAGGTCTTTTTTAAGTAATAAAAGGCTTATTGCCCATATGGAAATTAATAAGTACACCATCGCCAGCACGGCATTGTGGAAACCATAGAGTGTGAGCAATGTTCCACCTAAGAAAAAGCCAACACCCTTTAAGGTATTTTTAGAGCCGGTTAGAAAAGCGACCCATTTATAGAGTGTCGTTTCAGCACCAGTGGGCACTAATAATTTAATCGCACTTTTAGCGCTCATTTTATTTAAATCTTTAGCAATACCAGATACCGCTTGAGCGGCCATCACCCACACAATGCTCAGCATATTGGGCGGTACGAGCAGCATACACAAAGCGACAATTTGCAGGGCCAGACCAATATTCATGATACGGTTTAGGCCCATTACGGCACCAAGCCAGCCACCAATAAGGTTGGTGACGACGCCGAAGAATTCGTAAAATAAAAACAGCATAGCTATTTCGAGAGGGCTGTAACCTAATTCGTGAAAGTGCAGCACGACCAGCATGCGTAAGGCACCATCGGTCAGGGTAAAAGCCCAGTAATTACTCGTGATAATCAGGTATTGTCTGACCTCATTCGACAAAGCTGAAAAAAAGCGCATATTAAGCCGTTAACTGATCTAATTGACCGACCATTTGTACGAGCTCCACGGTGCGGTTGGCGTAACCCCATTCGTTATCGTACCAGGCGTATATTTTTACCTGGGTTCCGTTAATCACCAGGGTGGATAAGGCGTCAATGATGCTGGAGCGTGGATCGGTTTTATAATCAATGGAGACCAGGGGGCGTTCTTCATAACCTAAAATGCCGCTCAGCTCGTTTTCAGCCGCGCGTTTTAGCAAATGATTGATCTCTTCAGCGCTGGTCGATTTTTTCACTTCAAAAACACAATCGGTGAGCGAGGCATTGGCGAGTGGAACCCGAATAGCGTGGCCGTTTAATTTGCCCTTTAGTTCGGGGAAAATATGCGTTATAGCCGTTGCAGAGCCCGTCGTCGTTGGTATAAGACTCAGGCCGCAGGCCCGCGCTCTGCGTAAATCTTTATGTGGCGCGTCGAGAATCGTTTGTGTGTTGGTAATGCTATGTATGGTCGTCATGGAGCCATGGACGATGCCCATGTTCTCGTGGATAACTTTAACCACAGGCGCGAGGCAATTGGTAGTGCAAGAGGCGGCGGTTATGATGCGGTGCTTATTTTTGTCATATAGCTGCTGGTTAACACCGAGTACGATATTTAAAACGCCCCCTTCCTTAATCGGCGCGGTAACGACGACGCGTTTGACCCCTTGATCGAGAAAAGGCTGGAGCAATACCTGGGACTTCATTTTTCCAGATGCCTCGATCACCACATCGCAAGCCGACCAATCAGTTTCATCAATGGCCGTATGTTGACTACAGGGAATACGATTGTTACCAATGATTAGGTCGTTATTTAGGTGCTCGGCCTGATGATGCCAGCGGCCGTGTACCGAATCAAAATTAATAAGATGCGCCAGGGTCGCCGCATCGCCTGCTGGGTCGTTGATATGGACAAATTCGATGTCTGCAGAATCGAAAGCGGCCCTAAACGATAAGCGACCCATGCGGCCAAAACCATTAATACCGACTTTAATAGCCATTGATAA
>JBLIAQ010000080.1:0-7871 GCA_047634535.1 Cycloclasticus sp. | reverse complement strand
GCCATTAAATCCTAATTCGCTTTGTGGCAAGGCGATAACAAACCCACCACCCAGCAAGGTGACGTACGCGCCCGCTGTATTCTCCAGCAAGGTAC
Organism: Cycloclasticus sp.; assembly: GCA_047634535.1. Lineage (GTDB taxonomy): Bacteria > Pseudomonadota > Gammaproteobacteria > Methylococcales > Cycloclasticaceae > Cycloclasticus. The sequence continues at coordinate 7,776 of JBLIAQ010000080.1, read as the reverse complement.
TAAACGGCAGTACCGATAAGTGTCTGGCGACAGACAAATTTAATGCCGTGTGGATAGCGCTGGCCACGGCATATTGTTGCTGGTTTGACAGGCATACGCCTTTCGGTTGTCCGGTGGAGCCTGACGTAAAGGTTATTTTTGCGCAGTTATCTGGCAACTCCGCCGCTGCAGGGTTTGTCAGCGCGCTGCAAACATAATCAGCGACCTGTACGCTGTCATCGAAATCGATCACTAATCCACTTATCCTGTCCTTTGGCAGATGAATAATTGCACTAGCCCCTGCTCTTTTAAGCGCATAAGTCAGTTGTTGGTCCGAGAAAAAAGCCGGTAGCGGCAGTAAAACAACCTGGCTCACCTGGCAAGCGAGATCAATAAACAACCATTCCGGGCAATTATCCGCGTACAACGCTACTACCTGATGCTGGTATGGGGCGAGCAATGATGATAATTTTTTTACTTCGACGATAAGCTCGGCGTAGGTATAGGTTTTATACTCGCCCATCAGCGCAAGGCTATCCGGCTGGTCTATCGCCTGCTGTTGTAGCTTATCCCAGAGCGTCATTTTACCGAACGAACGTCGTTAACGATTTGATCGATGGTTAATTGATAATGTTGCAGCATAAACCCGGCTACGGGGTGCTTGCATAAAGCCTGATACGCCTTAGCGATATTGCCAGTAATAACCTTGGGTTTATTGCTGTAATAACTACCCCAGCAATCAGCTGAGTCGGCTAGTTGTGCAGCTTGCGCCTCACAAATTTCTATGCAATCTATATTCAACGCAGCAATCATGCTTTGAACCTGATCGGTAGCGGTAAACAGGGCCCATTCAATGTCTAATTTATGCAGAATAGAAACGATTAAAACGAATAACATTTGGCTTGAGCCAGGATAACTTGAGGTCAAGTTACCAATTTCTGCGACTTTATTGCGTGCAACATGGCTATTTAATAATTGACCAATCACCGTATCAGCGCCAGCATCCATATATTGCTCTAAGAATAATGCCTGCTCAGAGTCGGCAAGACGAAAGCCGATCGCCGAAGTTATATTTTTGGTCGTTTCAGCCGACAATAAAAACGGCAGAAAACTATTCACAACGGCCTGATGATTTTTATAAAACTGGTTGCTTATATAAGCTTCCACCTTATTTCTCTGCGCTGAATGATTATCAGACAACTTAACCGACAGCAGCGGAAGAAAAACGCGCTTATCAGCAAGCTGTTTAGATTCTTCAGTTTCAACGTTTAGTTCGTTTTGTAAAAAAACCATCATTAACCCCATGTCTTACAGATTGACACAGAGCTTAACAAGCTAACCTTAAAAGAAAATTAAGTAAGGAGTTAAATTAAAAATAATCAAAGCCCGTTAAATTTATTCTTTCCGACGGCTTTAATGCCTTATTCAATCACTCGTTTTCATTAATTATTGGGCTACTCATTTTAATTTCCAACGGTTCTTTGGTTGCCAGATAAACGTCTCGTTGAGGGAATGGAATACTGATACCCGCCTGTTTGAATTTTGTATTAATTAATTTATGTATCTCCGTTATCGCTTCTATTCGATAGTCTAATGAGTCCAGATAAATTCGCAGATTCAACAGCAGCGCGTTATCACCAAAACTTTCAAAGGAGACCAAGGGAGCTGGGTCAGCCAATACATTTTTATTTTCAGTAGCGCACTCGAGCATAATTTGTAGCGCCTTTTCTACATCTGAACCATAAGCGACACCAACGGGAATAATAAAACGATTTATCTGATCGCTCAATGTCCAGTTTAAAAGTCGACCGGTAATAAATTCCTTATTCGGAACCAGTAACTCTTGTCTGTCCCAGTTGGTAATGGTGGTGGCGCGGATACGAATACGCGTTACTTTTCCGGATACGTCCCCGACTGTGACCGTATCACCAACGCGGATAGGGCGTTCAAATAAAATAATAATGCCGCTGATAAAGTTTGCAACAATTTCTTGTAGACCAAAACCAAGACCCACACTCAGTGCTGCGACTAACCACTGGATACTGGACCACTCAGCTCCAATGGCATTGAACACGACGACCACCCCAGTTGCGACGATGAAGTACTGAGACAACGTTTTAATCGCGTAACGTGAGCCAGCGTCCATATTTAGTCGTTGCAATAAAATTATTTCCAACAAACCCGGTATGTTCTTAGCTGCGATGGCGGTAACAATTAAAAATAACATCGCAAAGGCTACGTCTTGTAACGTTAGCGACACTGTTTTTTCCACACCATCTACTATTTGCAGTCTGCTAAACGGCAGGTTTACCGATTCTAAAACGTTAAAAACGGGCATTAAATCAGTCCAAACCAGCCAAAGACCAATAAATGTTGCCAGGAACAGGGCCGTATTTAATAGCTTTTTTGCCTGATCACTAAGGCTTGAATAATTAACTTCCTGGATCTCGATGTCGGCCAGGTTTTCCTCTGGCGTTTTTTTTTCTACCACGCCGCTCGCAATATCCTCACTTTGTTTTATTGCGATAAGTTCTTTTCGTTTTTTTATCGCCTCTCGATACCTAAACTTTTTTTGGGCCAAATAAAGTGTACGAAGCGACACACCCTGCATGATAAGCAAGCAGAACAGCAGAATAACCATGGCATATACATGTTGCATCACCATCAACGCCGTATATTGATAGCCTGTAATCGACGCTACGATCATTGCCACTGGTAAAATGATAGACATTGGGAACCAGATAAACTTAATGTAATCTCGGTTTGCTGCCACTTTTTTCTTTTTCAAAAACTGTCGTATAGGGCCTGAATGCCTAAGAGCACTATAGGCAAAAATCAATAGTATGCCCATCAATACGACAAAAGCCGGGCGACCTAAACCCTGAATAAAAACACTTTCTTTTGATTTCATCACCATCGTCACTATAAAAACGAGCGGTGGCATGACCATTTGTAACCATACAATACGCGGCTCAAGCGTTTTATATATTTGTTGCGGCCAGCGAAAATGGCGATCCCCCAAACCATTCTCTTTATGCGTATACCTTAGGAAAGAGATGAGCAGCGATATACTTCCTGCCGCATACAGGCCTGAGCTTACCGAAAGAGAAAATATGTCCGCCGTAGGCGATGCCGCTAGGCGCCAGGCAATATAAAACAGCGATAGCGGTAGCGGCGCGGCCAGAATAAGCGTGTAACCAAGTGCTTTAAAGGTTAAGCCAATAGAATCGAAACGAATTTTTACTGTTTGTTTAGCGATCTCCGTTATTCGTCGCAGACTGACATTACGCAAAAAGAAAATTATGATGACTAGCACAAAAGCCAGAATGGACCGCACTGGATCGCTTTGCACAGACGCCATAAAGTCTTCAGTCACACGTTGCCAGTGAGCAGGCGATGCGAGCCATGCGATGCCTTCGATAAAGCTACTAGCATCACCGAGCGCAATCGGTTTTACGTTCTTAATCCATAATAAACGTTCGTTAATAAAGGTAATAAATCGATCGGCTTCTGCCACTAGTTGACGTTCAGCTATGTCCTGCGCTGTAAGTTGAGCAATTGAACGCCCATAAGCTTCACTGAGTGTTGATAAATCATCCTGTTGTGCGATAAACAGAGAACGAACTAAATTTGCGTCTCTATTTGCCTCATCCGCGCTCGACACGAAGCTTTCGCCATATTCTTTTTTCTGAAGCTTTTTAACGTCGATTAATACACCTTCAATCATCTGCTCGGGATCCATCAGTTCACGTCGACGCTCATCAATATCAATTTGCCGGTCCGTCATTCGATTGATCTCAGCCAGCCGCTTATTAGTGCCTCGCCTGTAGCTTCCCAGGGAAGGTAGTTCTGCGGCTCTTTTTTGTAACATTCTGCCAATCGCTTCACTATTACCAACCGTTTCAACACGCTGACGAGCTTCGAGTGCCTGCTGCTTTATTTGCTCAAGATTTTGTGCGGACGAGTTTAGCCGCTTCATCGTTGTTGTCTGTTGGCGAATGAGTTCCTGTAATTCGTTACTAACTTTAACCGTTTCGTCCGCGATACGACGAATCGGTGCGGGTAAATCCAACACCGACTGTTGAATAATTTCGGCCTGCTTTGTTACTCTGGATGCGCTAGCCTGCCTATATTGCTGCTGCATCGCCCTCAGCTTATCTAAAATCGGTTGTAGTTGCGCGATCTTCCGCGTGGCCAGATCCCGTTCAAGGCTATAGAGTTTGCTCAGAATACCTCGCTTGTCGAGCATAAACTGCTTTAACTTCAATTGAGTACGATACTGTTCTCTTTTAGCTAATAAAGCGTCTTTACGAGCTTCTGTTAAGGCAGTTGGCGCAGTTTGAGCAGATGGCTCTGCGAGAGCTTTATTGATTTCATCTACTCGTTTGCTCAAACCAATGATGGTTTCACCATTGTTGCCACCCGCCTCAAGTAGAAACGTCAGCGCATCCGAATATTTTTTTTGTCGCGCCTGAAGTTCGCTGTAACTGGCCTCTATTTCAAGCAATTGCGCCTGTACCTCATTGACGTCAGTAGCCTTTGATCGTGCATCAATGGTCTTACTCGCTTTTAGTGGCTGTGCTAATTCTTTTTCGAGTTTTGTAATTTGCTCTGCGGCCGCACTCGCTTCTTTCAAACGCTCATCTAGCTCAGCGGTGAGTTTATTGGTCAAAATTTTGGCCGTGATGGCCGTATCATAAACGCCTAAAATAGTCGTTATCGACGCCCCATCAAGAACTGTACTAACTTTAACAGCCGCTTTTTTATCTTCTAATGTTGCTAAGGTTGCTGCAGCTTGATCTAGAGGTTTAAGCTGTTCGGCAGCAGCGGTAATAACGAAGCCGACTAACGATAAAAGCAAGACACACAACACAAGCCATGACGTCATTTTTTTAAGTTTAAATCCAGTTATTCTTTGCATATATCTCATTTTTAAAAGTAACGCTCACGGCTGTTGAAGACAGCTTTTTAATTCGTCAGCTCAGCATTATATTCCGCTTTTATTGCCATTAATTAAACACCATTAGGCCCGTATAAGATTTAACCCCTTTATTGGCCTGCCTGAACGACTTAATTTAAACATCAAAGAGTTTGAAATACGACTGCAAAGGGAAATTCACTTCGTTAAAAAGTAATTAGGCTTGCGGCAATAATTATCTTACTATTATACAAACTATTAGAATCGCACTTAACTACACCTATGGCTGAATCTTTAAGTAGCACTTCAAAAAAATCGGGTTTACCACCCGGCTCACTGATTCATGTCGGCAGTGTTCTGGAAACCATCACTAGTATGTCCGTGATTGATTACGATACTGGAAAAGCCAGCGAACATCCCATCCAGTCACTTGATGAAATTTTAAAGTATAAAGATACCGATACGGTTACCTGGGTAATCATAGAGGGTTTAACCGATACTGAGGTTATCGCAAGAGTGGGAGAGCTCTTTGATATACATCACCTGGTACTTGAAGATATCCTCAACACGCACCAGCGCGCCAAGTTTGAGGAGTATGAAAATTACCTGTTTATCGTACTCAAGTGCTTATTACCTGAACATCAGCCATTCAGCATTATTTATGAGCAAATAAGCATCCTGGTGCTTAAAAACTTTATTTTCGTCTTCAAAGAAAAAACCGACGACTTACTTAAACCCATAATACAAAGAATAAAAACCAGTAAAGGCCGTTTTACCAGTCTAGGTACCGATTACCTTGCTTATACGATACTAGATGCCATCGTTGACCAGAATTTCATTCTCATTGACTCCTTAGACGATGCCGTCACCACGCTTGAAGATGAATTAATGACCTCCGAACCAAGCCGTAACACGCTCAATACCATTCAGCAGCTCAAACGAGAAATAATTAGTATCAGGCGATACGTATCACCCGTCAGGGAATTACTAGCAGGCATGCTCCGCAGCGAGTCCCACTTAATTGATGCAAAAACGCACGTTTATCTCAGAGACGTGTCCGATCACGCTATCCGAGTAACAGAGTCGATCGAGTCCTACAGGGATATATTAACGGGCTTACTAGAGATCTATATTTCCAGCGTCAGCAACAAAATGAACGAAGTGATGAAAGTATTGACGGTATTTGCTTCCATTTTTATCCCGCTCACCTTTATTGCAGGCATCTACGGGATGAACTTTGAATATATGCCCGAATTGAAATGGAAATGGGCGTACCCAAGCCTTTGGGTCGCCTTTATTGCTATTCCCGTCGTACTGCTCATCTATTTTAAAAAAAAGAAATGGTTGTAAGGCCCGATCATTAAAGCCACCATTAAAAACTCGGGCGCGGCAGCTGGCTTAATTGGCTGACCGGCATTTACAGACGCGAACGAAGCCACCAAAATCGCTAGTTATCCGTGTACTGAAAAAAACTATCAGCGACAAAAGCAAATGTCCCAGCGACGATAATAATGTTTTTAAAGTAATGCTAAAGCTTAAACCACCATTATCACCAACGTATGTAGCTTGTCGTGTCGTTTTAAACCAATTGCGTTATACGTTTCATGCAGGCACAAAAAAACCAACTAAACAGTTGGTTTTAATATAAAGATGGTGGGTCGTGCGCGATTCGAACGCGCGACCATCGCATTAAAAGTGCGGTGCTCTACCGGCTGAGCTAACGACCCTCCAAGAGGTCGAGAATGATACCGGATTAACTCAGAAAGGCAAGTCCAATATGCCTTTTAGAAGTGATTTTAGGGTAAAAAAGTTTTCTTTAACTTAGATAGCGCGTTGGATCTTTCATTTTTGCTTTATCAAAACCCTGCTTACGTAAACGACACGACTCACACTCGCCGCACGCCTCGCCTTTTGCATTAGCCTGGTAACACGAGACAGTTGCGCTGTAATCGACATTTAACGCCGCACCCTTTTCAATAATTTGCGCTTTGCTAAGATCAATAAGTGGTGTATGTATTTTGAAACCACCTTCTTCTACACCCGCTTTTGTTGCCAGATTCGCTAATTCTTCAAACGCTTTTATAAATTCTGGTCGGCAATCGGGATAGCCGGAATAATCTACCGCATTTACACCAATAAATATGTCCCACGCACCGATCACTTCTGCCCAGCCTAACGCAATGGATAAGAATACGGTATTTCGTGCGGGTACGTAGGTGACAGGGACGCCTGTACCCTCTTTTGTAGGGACATTGATGCTGTCATCTGTTAGTGCTGAGCCTCCAAACTCGCCCATGCCTAATTTGATCGTTTTATGATCACGAACGTTATATATTTTGACCAACTCGCTGGCCGCCGCTAATTCTGAGTTATGCCGCTGCCCATAATCAAAACTGAGTGCGTAGCACTCGTAACCTTGTTGTCTGGCAATAGCCAGTACGGTGGCGGAATCTAAGCCGCCAGACACTAATACAATTGCTTTTTTTGATGCCATCGTTATAAAGTTTGTTAAATAAATTACTTACCAGGCGTGTCGCCCCATAGGTATTTGTGAAGTTGAATTTGAAACCTGACGGGGAGTTTGTGTTCTAGCACCCAGTCGGCCAGGTCTTTTGCTTTGAGTTGACCTTGCACCGGCGAAAACAGTACCTCGCACTTTTCATCCAGCGCGTGTTCACGCATATGATCCTTAGACCAGTGAAAATCCACCTCGTCGCCGATAACGTATTTTACCTGGTCATCTGGCGTTAGGTAGCTGTAGTTGGAATGTTTGTTTTTAGCCATCTCGCCCGAACTCGGGGTTTTCACGTCCAGTACTTTGATGACGCGTGGATCCACCGCTGAAACGTCTAGTGCTCCGCTAGTTTCCAGTGACACAT
>JBLIAQ010000079.1:0-7900 GCA_047634535.1 Cycloclasticus sp. | reverse complement strand
TGACTCTATTTGTAGCAAGGTTTTTTTAATAACCAAACCGAGTCCTTTGAATTGACTAGCCTGACGATCCAAAGTGGCTAAGGCTGTTGATGCTGGCAGGATATCAAGGCCACTAAACGATGTGCTTTGAATATAACGCACTGGGTCCAGTGCTAGCTGCTCTGAGCTATCTTTAAACAGGTTGTATACGCTTTTTTGAATGGTATCTGGGTTAAGACGAAAGTAGCTCGTCATTGACCCTTGTGGGTCCAGGTCTACACACAAAACTCGCTTTCCTTGCGTAGACAACAAGCCCGCCAGCGTGACCACCGTTGTAGTTTTGCCTACACCACCTTTTTGATTTGCTATCGTCCAAGTTTTCATTGTTTTAAAAATTTATTAAATCGGCTGTTGTTACTTCGATCAACTCTTCCTTTTTGTTCTATTCTTGACTCTTCTAAGTCATCAATGCTGTTATCAGGTACCGAAGTTTCCTGTCGCACTACTTTTTTGTCCTCAATAACCTTGCTACCCGTATTTAAGTTATCGGCCGTTTTGTTTTTTTCTGTAAAACGCGATATGGCGTTCGACTGAATAACGATAACGACGCGCCTATTTCTTTCTCTACCTTCACTCGTTTCATTATCTTCAATCGGATGATGCTCTCCATAACCAACTGCTGCCAGGCGTTCAGGGTCGACCCCGTATTTAGCAAATAGATGGACAACACTAGCCGCGCGCGCTGCAGACAGTTCCCAGTTAGACGGGTATTCAAACGTATTAATAGGAATATTATCGGTGAATCCTTCTACCTGGATGGTATTGTTTAAATTTCTGATTGGCCTTACTACCTTCCATAGTACCTTTAAAGCCTCATCAGACAAGGTAGCATTTCCGCTCCCAAAAAGCATATTACTATTCAATTCCACTTCCACCCAAAGATCATTTTTTTTGACAGCCACCAGGTCTCTATCAATTAACGTGGAGAGTGTGTTTTTCAGATGCCCAGCCAACTGCGATAACATCTTTGCTTGCGCAATTTTTTGGTCACCCTCAATAGCCTGATCTACGAGCTGAACCGATTGTTTTGGCGTTCTATCTGAAAATAAATCGGGAATTATTTTGTCACCGCCGTTTTCCATTTTCATCAAATTTTCGATGAGCTTTTTATTATGCAAAATATCACCGATCTCAATCGTCTGCATCGTTTTAGCTTCCCCTTTAAAGGCTCCATCCAGTGTACTAGATAACACTCTATACTTACCCTGATTAACAGAAGATACCGAATACATTACGACAAAAAATGCAAATAACAGCGTAATAAAATCGGCGTACGAAACCAACCACCTTTCATGGTTCTGATGCTCTTCTATTCGTTTTTTTCGTCTGGCCATTATGCCAAATAACCCTGCAATTTTATTTCAATATTACGCGGGTTCTCGCCTTCAGCTATGGCAGTAATACCCTCCACTATCATTTCTCGAGATTGAGAATGAGCAATAATTAGTGACTTCAGTTTTGCAGCTATCGGTATAAAAAGAAGGTTAGCCAGCCCTACCCCATAAATAGTCGCCACGAAAGCGGTGGCGATACCTGCGCCCAGTTTACTGGGGTCTGCTAGATTTTGCATTACGTGTATCAAACCCATAACGGCACCGATAATACCTATGGTAGGTGAATAACCACCCATGGATTCGTAAACCTTAGCGCTTTGTAGTTGCCTCATTTCAAGCGCTTCGAGCTCGAGCATTAATACATCTCTTATTACTTCCGGCTCGCCACCATCAACCAATAACTGCAAACCCTTTTTAGAAAAGAAATCCATCTCCTCTTCAACAAACACTTCTAAACCTAGCAAGCCTTCACGTCTTGCTACTTCGCTCCACTCAACTACTTTTTCGACATTTTTTTCTAAATTGAGCGCAGGCGGAAAAACAATCCATTTTAATAAGGTAACGGACTCTAAATAAATTTTTGCTGGCGACTGCAATAAAGCAGCGCCAATAGTACCGCCGATAACAATTAATGCTGCAGGTCCATTTACCAGTGCGCTTATATGGCCGCCTTCGAGGACATTGCCGCCTAGAATAGCGCCAAAACCAATAATTACACCTACTATGGTTAATAAATCCAAGTTACCCTCTCCTTAATGCAAAAGCGCTGTCATTATCTGACAGCGTACTATTAATTACCTCGTTAACATCAATATCTTTTGGCATACAACATATCATACGATTAGGTAGATTTTTAGCCAAAAACACCCTGCTTTGCTGAATTAAATTACCAACACCCCCCAATAACTGGGTGAAAAAATATGATGAAAGTGAAACACCCATTTTTTTAGCTGTGGGCGTGAGGGCCTAACGTCTATTGAGAAAGTTGCTATAAGTCGCTTAAAAGAATTCAGAAAACGTTTAGAGACACCCCCGATATTAAGTTCAATGGAACTTTGTTTTTTGCTCATAATCGAATTATTTGCAATCTCATCTCGTTCTAATTTTTTTAATGGCATCTAATAACATTAATTATTCAAGCGTAACGTTTTAGCATATTGGGGATGTCCAGGATGATAGCGATACCCCCATCTCCGGTTATTGTTGCACCAGCTAGCCCATCAACTTGAGTCAACAAGGCGCCTAAAGGCTTAATCACGACCTCTTCCTGACCGAGAAGCTGGTCGACTACGAAGCCGACGTGTTGAAGGCCAACATTAACCACTACGACGTGTTGATTATGCTCGATAATATCTTCCTTCTTGTAATCAGGTATCAACCATTCATTCAAATAATACAGCGGCACGGCTTTACCACGAACTAGAACAACTAATTCACCATTAATTAAATTAGTATTAGACAAATCCAAACTCAGAATCTCGACTACATTTGACAATGGTAAGGCAAAAACTTGTTCAGAAAGTTTCACCATCAGCGTGGACATGATGGCCAGTGTTAACGGTAATTTAATAATAATTTTACTTCCGACGCCTAATTCAGATTCGACGTGCACGGTACCATTCATTTCGCTGATACGTGTTTTCACAACATCCATACCAACGCCACGTCCGGAGACATCAGATATCTCTACTTTAGTCGAAAAACCAGCCGCAAAAATTAGGTTGTAGCACTCTATGTCCGTCAGTCTTGATGCTGCCTCCTTATCCATCAGTCCTTTAGTAACAGCACTTTCACGTAGTATCTTCGCATCCATACCCTTACCATTATCTTCTATGGTTAACAGTATATGATCGCCTTCCTGGAAAGCGCTTAAAACAACCAGGCCCTCTTCTGACTTTCCAGCCGCTATTCTTTCGGCAGGTGTCTCAATTCCATGATCAACTGCATTTCTAACTAAATGCACTAAAGGATCGGACAAAGCCTCTACTAAATTTTTATCTAAATCAGTCTCCTCACCCACTAATTCGAGTGAAATCTTCTTCTTAAGGCTTCTCGCTAAATCACGAACCACGCGAGGGAAGCGGCCAAAAACCTTTTTAATAGGCTGCATACGCGTTTTCATAACGGCTAATTGCAAATCGGCCGTCACAATATCCAGGTTTGAAATAGCTTTCGTCATTTCATCTTCTTCTTTATCTACACGCAGTTTAGTCAGCCTGTTCCTCACCAATACGAGTTCGCCCACCATATTCATAATTTCATCGAGACGCTTGGTATCGACGCGCACCGAAGTTTCTGCAGTTGGTTTTGCCGGTGATTTAGCTTCTTTCACTGGCTGAACAGGTTTCTGTTTAGCTTCTTCTTTGTTAACGGGTTGTTTATCTACTGCTGTCACATCAGCTGCAAGAACGGCAATCTCGAGTGTTTCTGTTGGCCCTTTACCTTCTCCATGCAAATCATCTAAGAGTTGATCAAACTCATCTTCCGTTATATTTTCAGAATTCTTATCTTTGTCAAACAAGGAAGGCTCAACAAAGGCCGCTGTCGGCGCTTTATTTTCCCCGTGCAACTCGTCAAGCAGCCTTTCGAATTCTTCTTCGGTTATTTCATCAGATTCAGCGCCTGGAGACGGTTCTGCAGTAGAGTTTGAGTTTAAAGCCGACTTCAACATCGCGTCGAATTCTTGCTGTACTTCATCGCTAACTTGAGCCTCATCATGTGTAGAAGTGACTACGTTTACCTCTTCAACAATGGGCTTTACCGGAGTGTTAACTACTGGTTCAGCTTCTTCTTTGGGTAACTTAAATGCGGCTATTTCTGCGATAAGGCTTGGGTCTGCTGGCTCTGGATCCTCACCAGAACGAACCGCAGCGAACATCACGTTAACAACATCAAGTGCTCTTAAAATAGAATCCATTAGCGCTGCATCAGCTACTCGCTCACCCTTCCTCAACACATCAAAAACATCTTCTGCTATATGGCAAATATCAACCAAAGGATTTAAGGATAAAAAACCAGCACCACCCTTAACGGTATGAAAACCTCTAAATATTGAATTTAGCAGCTCCACATCCTCTGGAGATTGCTCCAGTTCAATCAACTGCTCACTTAATAGTTCAAGAATCTCACCCGCTTCTACTAAAAAGTCCTGTAGTATTTCATCGTCTGAATCAATAGCCATTATTTTTCTCTAAAACCCTAAACTTGATAAAAGATCATCTACTTCATCCTGGCTACTAACTGCTCCTTGGACAATAACTCCTGGAACTGCAGGACCATCTAACCCACCTTTTTTTCCTGCTTTGGTCTCTCTCTCTGGAGCGACAGCATTTTGCGTGCCTGCAATTCTGATCAAATTGACCAGGCTATCTTCGACGTCCTGAACTAAAGTGATCACCTTTTTAATGATTTGACTAGTCAAGTCCTGAAAACTTTGAGCCAAGACAATATCACTCGCCCTTTCATGGACAAATTTAGTGTTTTTACAAGACTCATCCAAAAATTCTGTTATTTTGCTCGACATCAATTTAAATTCTTCCAGTGATAATTCCCTACCTAAAAATTTATGCCAATTTTTTGAGAGTTCTTCTGATTTTCTTTGCATATCATCCGTGACGGGCAATATCTCATCTATCGCATTTAACGTTTTATTAGCAGCCTCATCCGTCATTTGAATCACGTAATTCAAACGCTCTTTCGCATCAGGAATGCCATTATCAGTTAATTCGTTTATTTGAGAATCAAGTGCAAATGAAGCTAAATTATCATGCAGTTGTCGGGTTAAAAGCCCCACTTCTTTAAACAAACTTTTTTCTCGATCTAGCGTCATGGAATTAAGCAGCTCACCCATGGCAATATCGTCATTAGTCTCTATGTTTTCAACCAGCAGTTTCGCCTTAGCAAGAAGCTGCTTTCTATCATTCTCATCCAGCATTTATATCCCCTTGAGGCTCAATTAAACGGCATTACGCGCGAAAATTTTATCGATTTTTTCTTTTAACGTGGCCGCCGTAAAAGGCTTAATAATGTAGCCATTTACGCCCGCTTGAGCTGCTTCGATAATTTGTTCTCTTTTTGATTCAGCCGTCACTAACAGCACCGGCATATTTGCCGTTTCGGGGTTAGATCGTACTTCTTTCAATAAATCGATACCGGTCATTCCTGGCATATTCCAGTCAGTCACTAAAAAGTCATAATGACCCGATTTTAATTTTGGCCAGGCGGTTTGGCCGTCATCAGCTTCATCTAAATTCGTAAACCCCAGCTCCCTTAACAGGTTTTTTACAATTCTTCTCATCGTAGAAAAGTCATCTACCACGAGAATTTTCATATTCTTATCCAATTAGATTACTCCTTATATTTCACTTTATGTCCGAGCTTTCGGTCAACGTCTATACAAGTTTAGTCAAGAATTTTAAAATTGCTGTATTAAAGTTAAATTTATTCCTCTGATGGGGAAAAATTTAACAGCCGTGACTTTAAACGCAGCATCGCCTGGTTATTGATTTGACTTACTCGAGATTCGCTGACACCCAGCACTTTGCCAATTTCTTTCAAATTCAACTCATCGTCATAGTACAACGATACGACCATTCGCTCTCGTTCTGGTAAGTTTGAAATGGCATCAACTAAGGCCGCTTTAAAGTTAATTTCGCTGAGGTTATCAACGACATTTTCTGATGAAGAATGATCATCACTGCCGTCTAATTCGTCTGTGCTAAATAAACGGCAACAGGTGCTATCTTGCAAAATTTTATGATATTCTTCTAATGTAATTTCAAGCAAGGCCGCAATTTCAGTGTCACGCGCATCACGCCCCGTCTCCTGCTCAATTTGATGCATGACCTGGGTGATTTGACGCGCCTTTCTATGCACCGATCGTGGCGTCCAGTCTGTACGCCTAACATCATCCAGCATGGCACCACGAATGCGAATTCCTGCATACGTTGAAAAACTAGCGCCTTGAGTATCACTGTAATTGCTGGACGCTTCCAACAAGCCCAGCATGCCGGATTGTATGAGGTCTTCAACCAGGATCGTATCGGGTAGTCGTGCTAATAAATGGTAGGCGATGCGTTTAACCAAAGGCGCGTGCGTAGCAACCAGCTCTCCGGCATTTTTTGCCTGTAAGTTGGTATACATCGCAATACCGTTCACCCGATTGACTCTCCTATTTTATTAGATTGAATAAGTCGCTCGACAAAAAACTCTAAATGCCCGCCAGCGCCTCGTTGAACAGGCCAATTATCTATTGTTCTTGCCAGGTTTTTAATCGCCTGAGCAGATGGGCTATTGGGTGCCAAGTCAACAACCGCCTGCTGCTTCTGAACCGACGTTCGTAAACTTTTATCAAAAGGAACGGCGCCGGTGAAATGTAACGCAACATCCAGGTACTTGTCTGTCACCTTGCACAGTTTTTGATATAAGGCCTTGCCGTGCTGAAGCGACTCAACCATATTGGTAATGATATGAAAGCGACTCAGACCGTGGTCGCGATTTAATAACTTAATCAACGCATAGGCATCTGTTAGTGACGTCGGTTCATCGCATACCACGATGAGAACCTCCTGGCATGCTCTGGCAAAATTAATGACCCCACCGTGAATACCTGCCGCCGTATCGACTAATAACACGTCAATATCTTGTTCGAACTCACTGAACGCGTGAATGATACCCGCCTGTTCCATCGTTCCTATTTCGGCCATATGCTGTACACCTGAGGAAGCGGGTATCACCTTTAATCCATCGGGGCCTTCAACCACAATTTCGTCTAGCGATTTTTCGCCATTCAAAACGTGGGTTAAATTAAATTTAGGGTGCAAACCGAGCAAAATATCTACATTGGCTAAACCCATATCAGCATCAAGTAAGGCAACCTTACGACCTAATTTACATAGTGAAACACCAAGGTTGACAGACAGATTGGTTTTACCAACGCCACCCTTGCCGCTGGCTATTGCAATAACCCTAACGGGTTTAGTGTTTGTCATTCTGCGTATTCCTGATGCCTGGTCTAACCCTTCTTTAAACATTCGCATGACGCGACGGCCCGTCTAACAATACGGACAAAGCAATATCGTCATCATCTGACATTGCCACCGGTTCAATAAATTTCGCCATTAGATCGTCAGCCGACGGATAATGAAGGTCCTCCGGAACGCGTTGCCCATCTGTTACAAAGCTAAGCGGAATTTGTTGCTCAATAATGGCAGATAAGGCACTACCAGGGCAATCAGTTTCGTCAAGTTTAGTTAAAATACAGCCCTTTGGATTAGCATCCGAAAACGTTTTAATTACCTCGCGCATCGCTCGCGACTCGGTCGTAGCTGAAATCACCAAAAACTTATCAATATTAAATTTATCGTCCTGTAACAACTTAAATTGTTCGGTCATCCGAATATCACGCTGGCTCATGCCGGCTGTATCAATCAACACCAATCGTTTGTCTACGAAGTCCGTTAACGCCTCCTGAAAGTCTTCTTGATTCGATGCCACGCGCATCGGAACGCCTAAAATTCTGGCAAAAT
>JBLIAQ010000078.1:0-8146 GCA_047634535.1 Cycloclasticus sp. | reverse complement strand
GTGCCGATGATTCCGTTCTATATTTTCTATTCGATGTTTGGTTTTCAGCGCGTCGGCGACTTAATTTGGGCCGCGGCAGATCAACGAACACGCGGTTTCTTATTAGGCGGGACAGCAGGCCGAACCACACTAAATGGCGAAGGGCTTCAGCACGAAGATGGGCACAGTCTATTGTGGGCCTCTTCGGTGCCCAATTGTATTTCTTATGATCCGACCTTTAATTATGAACTGGCGGTGATTATGCACGATGGCCTGAAGCGTATGTTCGCGAATCAGGAAGACGTTTTTTATTACCTGACGGTAATGAACGAAAACTACGCGCACCCAGCCATGCCAGAGGGTGCAGAAGAAGGCATCATTAAGGGCATGTACTTATTCAAACAGAGCGATGAAAAAGGCGCTTTGCGCGTGCAATTACTGGGTTCTGGCACTATCTTTAATGAAGTGATCGCAGCGTCTAAACTGCTGGCAGACGACTGGGGGGTTGAGTCGGATTTATGGAGTTGTACGAGCTTTACCGAACTTGCCAGAGAAGGCCAGGCCTGTGAACGAGAAAACCGTTTGCAGCCGATGCAGGAAAAGAAAATCCCTTATGTTTCGCAGTGCTTAAACGATCACCCCGGCCCCGTTGTTGTTTCAACAGATTACGTGCGTTTATTGGCAGATTCAATTCGTCCATTTATTCGTAAGCATTGCACCGTGCTCGGCACGGATGGATTCGGCCGTTCCGATACGCGTGAAAATCTTCGTCGATTCTTCGAAGTGGATCGCTACTACGTAACGGTGGCCGCGTTAAACGCGTTGGCGGATACGGGGCAAATTGAGGCGACGATTGTGCAACAAGCGTTAGAAAAGTACGACCTGGCTGCTTCAAAGCCTGCGCCGTGGTTAGTGTAAGTTGGCATGTCGAGTAGAGGAGAATTTTAATGGGTAGTTTGGTAGACGTAGCGGTCCCCGATATTGGCGACTTTGATGCAGTAGAAGTCATAGAGGTATTGGTAGCCGTAGGCGACGTTGTTGAGTTAGAACAGGCTTTATTAACGCTCGAAAGCGACAAGGCCAGCATGGAAATTCCCTCGTCAGTAGCTGGCAGCGTGGAAGAAATTCTGGTTAAAGTCGGCGACTCAGTGTCAGAAGGTTCTGTTGTTATGCGAATAAAGCAAAGCGATGGTGCAACGAACGATCAGGAGAACAAAGAAGATATTTCCCCAGACGCAGTTTCAGTGACCGAGAAAAGCGCGGCTGTAACGACCCAGGATGTAGAAATTTATGTGCCCGATATCGGTGATTTTGAATCGGTCGAGGTGATTGAAGTGAACGTCGCCGTGGGTGACGCAGTTGAAAAAGAACAGTCTTTAGTGACGCTGGAAAGCGATAAGGCGAGTATGGAAATACCATCCACTGCATCAGGTACCGTTAAAGCAATTAACGTGAAGGTGGGTGATAAAGTTGCAGAAGGCGGATTGATCGTGGTGCTGTCTGGGCAAGCCAGTGAGGCAGTACAGGCCCCGCAGGCGAAACCAGATGCCAAAACCACTACAGCCATAGGCGCGTCTGAAGCTAAAAAAACCGTTGCCCCGGCGACAGCTGAAAAGAATTTGCCGTCTAGTCCAGCGGGTCATATTCACGCGAGTCCTTCGATAAGAAAGTTTGCCCGAGAACTCGGTGTGGATTTATCCATGGTGACCACGGCTTCTGGGCCTAAAGGTCGACTTTTAAAAGAAGATATTCAAAACCACGTAAAGAAAATTTTAAGTGGTACAACCGTGCCACCTAATGTCACTGGGACCGGTATACCACCGATTCCTACGATTGATTTTTCAAAATATGGCGAAATTGAAGAAAAACCACTCAGTAAAATCAAACGTCTCACGGGTACTAATCTAACTAGAGCCTGGTTGAATGTGCCGATGGTCACACACCATGAGATAGCCGATATCACCGAAATGGAAGCGTTTCGACAATCACTAAAAGCGGAGGCGGAAAAACGCGGCGTTAAAGTGACTTTCCTGGCGTTTATCATGAAAGCTCTGGTGGCAGCGTTAAAAGAGTTCCCACAATTTAATACGTCTTTATCGCCCGACGGGCAAAGCCTCATTTATAAAAAGTACTACAACATAGGCATAGCAGTTGCGACGCCTAATGGATTGGTGGTTCCTGTGTTCAAAGATGTCGATAAAACGCATATTTTTGATTTAGCAGAACAAATGGGCGAGGTCAGTAAAAAAGCGCGAGACGGTAAATTATCGCCGAAAGAAATGCAGGGCGCCTGCATGACCATATCTAGTCTGGGCGGCATCGGTGGGACCGCGTTTACGCCGATCGTTAATGCACCTGAGGTAGCGATACTAGGCGCAACGCGTGCGGATATGCAGCCAGTGTGGAATGGTAAAGAATTTGTTCCGCGTTTAATGCTGCCGTTGGATATGACTTACGATCACCGAGTTATCGATGGCGCAGATGCGGCGGCCTTTATGGTCGCGATGTCTGGTTATTTGAATGATATTCGACGTGTTTTGCTGTAGGAAACGTAATGGCTAATTTAATAGATATAAAAGTTCCTGATATTGGCGAGTCTGACGACGGCGTTGAAGTGATTGATATCAGTGTAGCCGTGGGCGATAGCATTGCGCTTGAAGACAGTATTGTAACGCTGGAAAGCGACAAAGCGTCGATGGATATTCCAAGTTCAGTGGTGGGTGTTGTTAAAGAAATTTTGGTTGCACTGGGCGATAAGGTCAACGAGGGTGATTTATTAATAAGGCTGGAAAGCGCAGAGTCTGCGTCAAAGCAAAGCAAGCCGGAGACAGAAGATATTCCTGTGGCCGTTGCTGTTATCAATGGTGCTGATTTGCACGCAGACGTGTTGGTGTTGGGTGCTGGTCCGGGTGGTTATACGGCGGCTTTTCGCGCAGCAGATTTGGGTAAAAAAGTCGTATTGATTGAACGTTACCCATCATTGGGTGGGGTTTGTTTGAATGTGGGCTGTATCCCGTCGAAAGCCTTGCTACATCAAGCTCAGGTGATTCATGAAGCGGCAGAGATGTCGGCCCATGGCGTGACATTCAAAGCACCAAAGTTAGATATTGATGGCATTCGGGCTAATAAAGAAAACATTATTCAACGACTAACCGGCGGTCTGGCGGGCCTGGCTAAACAGCGAAATGTAACGGTTATAACGGGCTATGCGAATTTTGCATCAAGTCATTCAGTGGTCGTTGAAAACGAGGGCCACAGTCAAACGATATCGTTTGATAATGCGGTTATTGCTGCGGGCTCGCAAGCTGTAAAAATTCCTGGCTTTCCGTACGAAGATCAGCGCCTGATGGACTCAACAGGAGCGCTGGCGCTGGCCGATATTCCAGGCACCATGCTGGTGATTGGCGGCGGCATTATAGGGCTTGAAATGGCCACGGTGTATCACGCATTGGGTTCAAAAATAAGCGTTATCGAACTAATGGATCAATTGGTAGCTGGTTGCGATAAAGACCTCGTTAAACCGTTGCATAAGCGCTTATCTAAACAGCTCGAGAATATTTATCTGAAAGCAAAAGTAACGGCTATTGAGTCAACAGATTCGGGTCTTAAAGTTAGTTTTGAAGGCGAAGGCGTTCCAGATTCAGCGGTTTACGATCGCGTTCTATTATCAGTAGGCCGCCGTCCAAATGGCACCTTGATTGGCGCAGATAAAGCAGGCGTTATAGTCGATGAGCGCGGCTTTATTTCGGTGGATAAACAAATGCGTACTAATGTGGCGCATATTTTTGCCATTGGCGACGTCGTCGGCAACCCGATGCTAGCGCACAAAGCTGTGCATGAGGGTAAGGTGGCCGCTGAAGTAATTGCGGGAGAGAAAGTAGCCTTTGAGCCGATGACGATTCCATCGGTCGCGTATACCGATCCAGAAATATCCTGGATGGGATTAACCGAAACGGCAGCTAAAGCCGACGGCATTAAATACGAAAAATCGGTATTCCCGTGGGCGGCCAGTGGCCGTGCGTTAAGTATTGGTCGTGATGAAGGGATGACCAAAATTTTGTGGCACCCTGAAACAAAGCGTATTTTAGGCGCTGGTATCGTTGGAACAAACGCAGGTGAATTAATTGCAGAGGCGGTGTTGGCGCTAGAAATGGGCGCCGATGTTGAGGATATGAGCTTAACAATTCACCCGCATCCTACGCTATCGGAAACCTTAGGTTTCGCGGCAGAAATACAAGCCGGTAGTATCACAGATTTATACATTAAGAAAAAATAACCAGAACGTCCAGATTTAGAATTAGAAGTGAATTTTAAAAGGAGAAATTAATGCGTCAGTTATTAATAATGGGGTGTATTTTGCTGCTGTCATTACCGTCTTATGCTTTGCAAATTGGAGGTATAACGCTGTCGGATAAAATACAGTTTGAGAATAATGAGTTGCTGCTAAACGGTGCGGGTACTCGAAGTAAATGGTTTTTTGACTTATACGTGGGGACCTTGTATTTGCAAAAAAACAGTGAGGACGCTGCGGCCATCATTCAAGCAGACGAGCTAATGGCTATTCGACTGGATATTACTTCCTCAATGATTACGTCTGAAAAAATGCGTGCTGCCACACTCGAAGGTTTTGAAAAATCTACCAAAGGCGATATGTCTGTAATAAAACCGCAGGTAGACAGGTTTTTATCGGCCTTCAATGAAGAAATTATTGAAGGTGACGTCTTTGAGTTTATACACCAGCCACGTAAGGGTGTGATCATTAAAAAAAATAGTATTATTAAAGAAACGATAGAATCATTGGCGTTTAAAAAAGCACTATTTGGCATCTGGTTATCGGAAGATCCAGCACAAAAATCCTTGAAGGAGTCGATGCTTGGTTTGTAGATGCGGTTAAATTTCTCTCAAACGGCTGAAGGCCTACCGCCGCTAATAATATTACACGGTTTATTTGGCAGTGCGCGTAATTGGCAGAGTATAGCCAGGCAGTTGTCCGATCGCTACACGGTCTACGCACTCGATTTGCGTAATCATGGTTCTTCACCGCACGATAAGGTGATGGACTACCCCGCTATGTCGGCGGACGTTATCGAGTTTATCGACCAACATAAGCTGCAAAACCCCATCGTTTTAGGGCATAGCCTGGGAGGTAAGGTCGCCATGCAGTTGGCGCTATCTGAGCCGGATAAATTGAGTAAACTCATTGTCGTCGATATTGCGCCGGTCAGGTATACGCATAACTTCGACGAGGTTTTACTCGGGTTTTCTCACGTACCGCTGGATAGTATTAAATCTAGAAAAGAAGCCGATAGCTATTTGGCAGAAAAAATTAACAGCGTGAGTTTGCGCCAATTTTTGTTACAGAATTTGATCAATAACGCCTCGGGCGGTTATCAGTGGCGAGTAAATTTAGCGAGTATTGAAGCCAATATGGATACGATTATGGGCTTTCCTGATCAGCGGCTGTATAGCACTTTTAACAAGGCCAGTCTGTTTATTAAAGGGGCTAATTCTAGCTATTTAGCTCCTCGTTATAAGGCGTTGATCGACGAGCGATTTCCAGAGGCCGAATGGCAAACGATAGCGAATACGGGGCACTGGCCGCATATCGAGTCCCCCATTGATTTTATGGCATGCCTGGATAAATTTTTAAGTGCTTAAAAAGCAGTAAAGTTCTGCCGTAATTGGCCGATACCACTGGTATGAAGCTAATTAACACGATTCTTTTTGCGATAATTCTGACTGCGTTCGCGGCCCAGGCGAATGCGCAACAATATCAGGCGTCGGTAACCGATTCTCAATGGCAGTTTACGGGGAACCGAGTGGTCTGTCGTTTAAGCCATACCGTGCCGCAGTACGGTAAGGGTGTTTTCGAACAAAAATCAGGTGAGCGAGTAAATTTCACTCTTAGCGCCGAGTCCTATGTGCCGCCAATTCAAACCGCGATGCTGGCTGCTGTGCCGCCCGTGTGGATGCACGACGCGTCACCTACTAAACTGGCTTCGGTTAAAGCGTCTGCGCACCAGCTTGTGGTTAATAGCGACCTGTCGGAGCGTATGCTACAAGAGTTATCCAATGGTCGCTTCCCGCAATTCAGTTATCAGGCGAAACAGGGCAATACACCCGTTAGCGTGGCAATTTCATCGGTAAATTTTCTCGGCGCTTTAGGGCAGTTTGAGTCTTGCCGACAAAGCTTATTACCGTTTAGTAGAAACGATGTTAATCATCAATTGTCATTGTTTAATAACTTAAGTAGCGATATTACGCATAAAAATAGGCGCTTATTAACTAAAGCTGTAACGTATGTGAAAGAAGCGGGCGAAACTGAAAGAATTGATTTAATAGATGGTACTGATGGATTTTCGGTTAAAGATGGGCGAGGGATGCACGATAAGCGGGTAAGTAAAGTTCGTGAATTTTTAATTGAGAGTGGAATGCCCGAAAAGCAGGTGGTAGCGTTATCAGACCCTGAAGCCCTGGACGAACGAGAAGGTAGTGTTCGTTTGAAAATAGCTGGAGCAGAGCCGTTCAGACACATTTATTTCAATTCGGGTTCGCTGAGTTTAAACGAACGAGATCAGGCAAAGCTGAACTATATGCTGGAATATATACGGCAACAGAAACCTGATGCCAAACTGGTGTTAGAGGGTCACTCAGACAGTAAAGGCCCGCGCCAGATCAATTTATTAATGTCAAAAAAACGCGTGGACGTGATTAAAAAATATTTACTCTCGAAAGGCGTTAAAGCAGACAGGATTGTTAGCAAGGCTTATGGTGAAAGCAAGCCAGCAACAACAAACAGGTACCCTGGCGGTCGACAATTGAATAGACGAGTGGATATTTCAATTACAGGATAGCGCTGAGTTAAACGGCATTAACAAAGTTATACCCTCTAGGGCGCAAGCGGTTCTCAATCGGGTATAATTCTCGCATTATCATTTTTAAGACGCGAGCCACTCACTATGTCAAAACAAGCAGTTAATAAAGTAGTTCTTGCCTATTCAGGCGGTTTAGATACCTCGGTTATTTTAAAATGGCTAGAAGACGTTTACGAATGCGAAGTCGTTACCTTCACCGCTGATCTGGGCCAGGGCGAAGAGGTCGAACCGGCTCGCGCTAAAGCCGCATCCTATGGCATCAAAGAAATATATATCGATGACCTTAAAGAAGAGTTCGTCCGTGATTTCGTGTTTCCAATGTTTCGTGCCAATACTATTTATGAAGGCGAATACCTATTAGGCACGTCCATCGCTCGTCCCCTGATCTCAAAACGACTCATCGAAATCGCCAATGAAACTGGCGCCGATGCCATTTCGCATGGCGCGACGGGCAAGGGTAACGATCAGGTGCGTTTCGAACTCGGCGCTTATGCGTTAAAACCGGATGTGAAAATCATCGCGCCGTGGCGTGAATGGGATTTAACCTCGCGCGATTCGCTGTTGGCTTACGCCGAAAAAGCGGGCATCGCGGTTGAAATGAAGCGCGGTACAAAATCACCGTATTCAATGGACGCGAACTTACTGCATATTTCTTATGAAGGCGATATTTTGGAAGACCCATGGAACGAGCCTGAAGAAGATATGTGGCGTTGGTCCGTATCGCCGGAAGCAGCGCCTGAAACGCCGACATACATTGAACTTGAATATAAAGCAGGTGATATTACCGCCATTAACGGCCAGGCGATGTCGCCAGCAACTGTGTTAGCCGAGCTGAACAAAGTAGGCGGCGCTAACGGTATCGGCCGTGCCGATATCGTGGAAAACCGTTACGTTGGCATGAAGGCGCGAGGGTGTTATGAAACACCAGGCGGCACCATCATGCTAAAAGCGCATCGCGCGATAGAATCCATGACCCTTGACCGGGAAGTCGCGCACTTGAAGGACGAGCTTATGCCGCGTTACGCTAGCCTTATTTATAACGGTTACTGGTGGAGCCCTGAACGTGAAATGTTACAAACGATGATCAATGCGTCGCAAGTAACGGTGAATGGACGTATTCGCTTAAAGCTGTACAAAGGGAATGTCATTGTCGTTGGTAGAGAGTCCTTAACGGATAGCCTGTTTGATGAGAATATCGCTACCTTTGAAGATGACGGTGGTGCGTATAATCAAAAAGATGCAGAGGGATTTATTAAGTTGAATGCTTTGCGGATGCGTATTGCGGCCAGGAA
>JBLIAQ010000077.1:0-8310 GCA_047634535.1 Cycloclasticus sp. | reverse complement strand
CGTACGAGGGTAAACATTTTGTCGGCGTAATGGCCGTGCGTCGTCCATGTTTTAGAACCGTTCACGATATAGTGATCACCCTGCTTTACCGCTTTCGTTTGTAGAGACGCTAAATCGGAGCCAGCATTGGGCTCTGAGTAACCCTGACACCACCAAACATCACTGTTATAGATATCAGCTAAATACTTTTCACGTTGTTCGTCAGAGCCGTACTTCATTAGTACAGGTGCCAACATAACCAGACCAAAAGCGACGGTTCTTAAACAGTTTGCTGCGCCACATTCTTCATCAAAAATGTATTTTTGTACGGGCGTCCAACCGGGACCACCGTGTTGCTCAGGCCAGCCTGGTGCAACCCAGCCCTGTTTGGCCAGAATTTTTTGCCAACGAACATAATCGTCTTTTTTAAGCGCAATACCATTGGCTACTTTATCTTGAATATCTTTCGGGTAGTTCTGCCGTAGAAATTCGCGCACCTCTAGCTGGAATGCTTGATCCTCAGGTGTGTAATTTAAATCCATATGTTTCTCCTAATCTTTAACTATTAATTTACTTAAAACGGCGGTATTTAATACAGACGTTTATTGTTTCTTTGCCATCAAACCGACCTTTAATTGTGGTCGATTCTGTTCTTTTTCGCTAAGCGGTGGAACGCGTTGCAACGATGTTTTACAACGTTCTACCAATTGGTGGTAACACCTTGTTCCACTGCGTTTACCTTCAATTTCCTGTTCAGTTAACAGGCGTATAACCCGCGCTGGCGTACCCGCTACTAATGTATTATCAGATACTTGCATACCAATTTTGACAAATGCCATCGCGGCAACCACGCTATTTTCGCCAACATAGGCGTTGTCCATTACCACGGCATTCATACCTACTAAGACATTCTTAGCCAGTGTCGCGCTATGAACCACAGCGCCGTGACCGATATGACCCCATTCACCAATAATGGTCGGTATGTCAGGCATACAATGCAGCGTGCAATTATCCTGTATATTTGAGCCAGCACCAATTTCTATATTGGCCATATCACCGCGCAGTGACACATTGGGGCCAATATAACAATTAGCGCCAATCACTACATCACCAATAATAACGGCGCTTTGATCGATAAAACTAGACGGATGAATAACGGGTATTACCCCGTCTATCGCATAAATTTGTCGCTCGTTATGATTCACGTCGTTGGTTTTATTTATTTCGTATGCTTACGAAAATCCGGTTTACGTTTTTCGTTGAACGCCTTAACACCTTCTTGCGATTCTTCGGTGTTGTAATACAGTTGCAGGGTTTGCATGCCTAAGGCAGAAATACCTCTAATGCTTTCTGTATCGGCGTTGAATGAGCGTTTCGCAATAGCCAGCGCGGTTGGGCTTTTTTCCATAATCTCATCGCACCATTTTTGCACTTCGTCGGCCAGTTGTTCGTGAGGCACGACTTTGTTAACCAGACCCATCTCTAGAGCTTCTTGGGCGCTATATTTACGGCACATATACCAAATCTCGCGGGCTTTCTTTTCACCGACTACACGCGCTAAATAAGCGGTGCCGTGACCCGGGTCAACTGAGCCGACTTTAGGGCCGACTTGACCAAAGACCGCTTTCTCAGAGGCAATGGTCATATCACAGATGGTGGCTAATACGTTGCCGCCACCAATGGCGTAACCCTGAACCATGGCAATAACGGGCTTCGGCGCGTCGCGAAGAATCGTTTGTAGTTCTTCAACCGGTAAACCAACAATTCCGCGACCGTCGTATTGGCCGTCGTGTGCGCTTTGATCGCCGCCGGTACAAAACGCCTTATCGCCAGCACCCGCTAATACGATAACACCAACGCTTTTATCCCACGCGGCCTTTGTTAAGGCGTGAATGAGTTCCTCACAGGTGATACCTCTAAATGCGTTATACACTTCAGGGCGATTAATGGTGACATAAGCTGCGCCATTTTTTACTTCATAGGTAATATCTTGATAATTCATTTTGCTTCCTTCCTTAAATTAAATCTGTTGATTGAGTTATTTAGCGTGATTTGAATGCGGGGTCACGGCGCTCACCAAAAGCCGCCAGACCTTCACGCACGTCGTCACTTTGCAAGCCTTTAATGGCTTCGTTGACTTCGAGTTGTAGTGCGTCTTTTAAACTTAAATCGGCGCCGTTATAAGCCAGCTCTTTCATCATGGATATACCTTCGGCGCTTTTTGAAGCGACTAACTGGCAGTATTCCAGTGCTTTAGCTCTAAGCTCACTCGCGGGCGCTATATAATTTACCATGCCCCACTCTTTCGCCTCATCGGCTTTTAAACGACGCCCTGAAAACATCAAGTCCAGAGAGTGACGCATGCCGACGATTCTGGGTAAACGCTGGCTGCCGCCCCAACCTGGAATCAGGCCATAATTTGCGTGTTGATCACCGAATACGGTGTCATCGGCGGCGAATAAAATATCGCAGCCGAGGGATATTTCGAGTCCGCCGGCCAGGCAAAAACCTTGTATAGCACCAATAATTGGCAAACTCGTTTGCTCAAAATCACTACAGGTTTTATGGCCTAGCTCGATAAATACCCGTAGCGCTTCTTCGTTTTTTGATTCAATTTTACCGTGTACTTCGCCCAAGTCTGCGCCCGTGCAAAAGTGCTTGCCTTCGGAACACAATAAAATGGCTCTGACGGCCGGATTGGCTTCGTGCGCTTTTAATGCATCTTGCAAACCTTGGTGAACGGCCATAGACAGGCAATTAAATTTATCGGCGCGATTAATAATAATTAGGCCAACCTGACCGTTAATTTCTGAAATAACGACGTTTTCACTCATGTTTAATTCCTGCTGTAAATAATAATTAATACGGCACGCCATCGCGGCCAATTTTTTCGCGGGCGATAATGATTTTTTGAATTTGTGATGTGCCATCGCCGATCTGCAGGCCAAGCACGTCACGTAGACGCTGCTGCAAAGGCAGCTCTTTGCTATAGCCGCCGTGACCATGGGCGAGCAGGCAGTTGTGGATGATTTCAAAAGAAACTTTAGGCGCCCACCATTTACACATCGCTGCTTCGGCGGTATGTGGTTTACCCTGATCTCTTAGCCAAAGCGTTTTATAGCAAAGCAATTTGGCTGCCTCGATAAACGTTTCTGCTTCAGCTAATGGGAAGCTGGTGCCTTCAAATTTTGATATTTTTTTGCCGAAGGCTTCACGCGTTCTAACGTATTCCCACGCTTCTTCGACCGATACCTGAGCGGCGGCAAGACATTCCAGGCCAATAAGAGCCCGACTGTAATCAAACCCTTGCATTACTTGAATGAAACCAAGCCCCTCTTCCCCCAGTAAGTTTTCAGCGGGGACTTCAACGTTATCGAAAAATATGGAGCCACGGCCCACTACGGTATCGCCCAAATCCTCAAAGTGTGTACGTTCTATATTTGGATGATCCAGTGGTACTAAAAAGGCGCTGACGCCTTTGGCTTTTTCTTCAGTTGTGCCGGTTCGTGCAAATACGACGGCAACGTTTGCTTGTGCTGCGGCTGAGATAGATGTTTTTTCACCATTCAGTACAAATACATCGCCTTTACGTTCTGCCTTAAGTTTTAAGTTCGCCGCATCAGAACCAGCACTGGGCTCGGTCAGTGCAATGGCCACTAAGGCTTCGCCACTAATAATTCGTGGGATCCAGTATTCAGCCAGATGTGGCGCGGCAAATTTTTCAATAATGCCGCCATTTAAGCCCGCTAATATTTGCACATAAGCGACGTTAAAATCAGCGCGAGCAATTTCTTCGGTTATTAGCCCTGCGGTTGCGTAGCCTAAGTTAAGGCCACCGTATTGTTCTGACAATTCAGCACCAATTAAACCCAGCGAGCCCATTTCTTTCAGCATATCCCTATCAAAGGCGTGCTTCTTATCGTTATTTTGGTACTCAGGCGCTAGTTTAGTCTGTGCAAAGCGGCGAGCGCTTTCTTGTATTGCTAATTGTTCTTCAGTCCAATTAAAATCCACGGGGAGCCTCTAATTATTGATGGGTTATTAAAACGGTCTAAATAGTTAGTTAATTTAACCGCTTAAATTACTAACATTTGTTAGATTAAAGAGGAATTCTATCTGTTTTTATGTTATTTTTCTACAAAATTAATGTTTATAAATATTCTATGGATAATAAATAATGACTCAACAACTTAACATCAGTATCTCTAATGAACTAGCTGGCTTTGTAAGCACATTTGATCTCAACAAGGTGCCCGAAGAGGTTCAGCAATACGCTTTAAATCTCATCCTGGACGCAACGGGTATCGCCTACGCATCGAGTGAGTATGAATTCAGCAAGACGGGTTTAGAAGCACTACGCTTATTTGATGAGCCCGGTGAGCATATTGTGCTCGGTACGGGTGAAAAAATGGCTTATCGCGATGCTGCACTGGCTAATGGTTTGCTGATACACGGACTTGATTTTGATGACACGCACGTGGCGGGTGTAGTGCATATGACCTCTGCGGTGTGGCCTTGCGTGCTCGCGGTGGCTGAAAAGCAAAACTCCACGGGTGAAGAGATATTAGCAGCATACATAGCAGGCATGGAAGTTGGCGCTAGATTGGGCATGGTGGCGAAAGGCGCTTTTCATCAGGTTGGACACCACCCTACCGGTATCGCGGGCGCTTTTGCCTGCAGCCTGGTCGCTAGTATGCTGATGAAACTACCTCAGCAACAAATGGTAATGGCTCAGGGCATCGCGTTGAGCATGGCCTCGGGTAATTTTGAGTTTTTAAAT
The DNA here is from genome assembly GCA_047634535.1 of Cycloclasticus sp. Taxonomy (GTDB): domain Bacteria; phylum Pseudomonadota; class Gammaproteobacteria; order Methylococcales; family Cycloclasticaceae; genus Cycloclasticus. The sequence goes on along the minus strand of JBLIAQ010000077.1, from coordinate 3,551 downwards.
GACGGCGCCTGGACTAAAAGGTATCACCCAGGCTGGGCCGCAGTATCTGGCATTATGGCGGCCACCTTTGCTAAGGCCGGTTATATTGGCCCAAAACTTCCGTACGAAGGCCGTTTCGGTTTATACAAGAGTCACCTGATCGGGCTTGAACCACAATGCGATTATTCGCTCGCTACCAACGGTCTGAATAAGGTGTGGGAAGTTATGAATGTTGGTATTAAACCCTACCCTTCATGCCACTTTACGCACGCCGTCATTGATGCGACTCGTACACTCACTAAACAGCATAATTTAACCGCTGATCAGGTTGATAGTATTGTTGCCTTGGTGCCGGGGGAAGTGGTTAAAACTGTTTGTGAACCATTGTCGGATAAACAAGCTCCGACCTGCGCTTATGAAGCGCAATTCAGCGTGCCCTACCTGGTAGCGGTTGCATTGGTTCGAGGAGACTTTAGCTTGCAAGACCTGGAGCCAGAGCCATTGAAGGATGCCGTTGTCGCTGAGCTCGCTAAGAAGGTGACGTATGAAAGCGATCCTGAATCTGGTTTTCCGACTTATTATTCGGGTGAAATACGCATAAACCTTAAAGATGGCCGCGTTTTGTCGCAAAGAGAATTTAAAAATCGTGGTTCATTTGATAACCCTTTAAGCGAAGAGGATATTTCAAATAAATTTAATGCTAATTGCGCTATCGCCGTTAGTGCTGACAAAGCCAGTGAAATTAAAAAAGCGGTGTTGTCTTTGAAAAACCTTAAGAATGCGGCTGAGCTAACGCAGCACTTTTAAACTCATTAGCCGACAAAAAGAAGCCCTTGTTTTTACAAGGGCTTTTTTTTTTGCATTTGAATCAGCAATAAAATTATTTATCTAGCGCTATCGCCTGCGATGCCTTGCCAAAAAAAGCCAACTTGAATTTCGGCAATTTCATCGATCGATAAGTCACCTTTTTTGCTATACCAGGCAAGCGTTCTATTCAGAGCACCTAATATGGAAAGGCGCAATATTTTTAGATCAACGCTGGCTTTAATATCGCCTCTTTCCTGTGCTTTAACCAACCATTTGCGCCACATACTTTCATATCGGTCACGAATGATACGGCCTTCTTTTTGCACGGCTACGGGCATTTGTCCATAATTACGAATACTCGTAGAGGTGTAGTCGCCTTTTTCTAAAAGCGCCCCCAGATGGCCTTTTGCAGCAGCTACCAGAATCTCTTTTGATGAACTGTTTTCTGGTAATTCTTCGACTCGACGGATGACCGTATCGATTATATTCTCAAGCCCAATGGTAAGAATTTCCAGCACCAGTTGTTCTTTAGAATCAAAATGATAATACAGGCTACCAGCTTTCATCTCTAAAGCGTCAGCGATATCTCTCAGCGCCGTTCCGTTATAGCCGTGTTTGCTAAATAAAGCAGCGGCGGCATCAAGGATATTCTCTTTGGTTTTTTTAACCTTAGTTTTTTCAGACTTGGCTTTTTCAACTTTTATTTTAGTGTTCATATTATTTTAATTTTTTAAGTAGACTAAATAGTTAATTTATATGGCCCTGGCTGCGTTAATGCTACATGTTCCCGTAATTGGGTCCACCTCCACCTTCAGGTGTTACCCAGGTGATGTTCTGTGCGGGATCTTTAATATCACAGGTTTTGCAATGAACGCAATTCTGGCCATTTATTTGAAACTTATCTTGACCAGCGTCGTCTTTAATCACTTCGTAAACACCGGCTGGGCAGTATCGTTGTGCTGGCTCGTCGTACAGCGGTAAATTTTGACTAATCGGAATGCTCGGATCGGCTAGTCTTAAATGGCAGGGCTGATCTTCTTCGTGATTGGTGCTGGATAAAAAGACAGAAGACAGTTTGTCGAAGGTGATTTTACCATCGGGTTTAGGGTAAACAGGTGCAACGCAGTCAGCGGCAGGTTTTAAGGTGGCGTGATCGGGAGTTGTGTTGTGCCAGGTAAATGGAAGTTTACCAGCAAAGATATTTTGATCTAACCATGCAAAAGAGCCGCCTAATAAGGTGCCGAACTTGTGTAACGCTGGGCCGAAATTACGCGTTTTATGCAGTTCATCGTATACCCAGGATGCGCGATATTTATCTTCTATAGCGGTTAACTCTTTAGTGCTAATATCACCTGCTTTCAGCGCTTCAATAATTACTTCGGCAGCTAACATGCCCGTTTTCATTGCGGTATGGTTGCCTTTAATTTTAGCGCCATTGAGGAAGCCCGCGTCACAACCCACGAGTAAACCGCCCGGAAAACTGAGTTTTGGTACCGACTGGAGGCCGCCCTTATTCACTGCTCTAGCACCATAAGTGATTCGTTCGCCACCTTCCAAAAATTGACTAATTTTAGGGTTTAGTTTCCAACGCTGCATTTCATCGAATGGGCTCAAGTGCGGGTTGCTATAACTCAGTGCAACGATAAACCCGAGTGCTACCTGGTTGTTTTCCATATGGTAGAGGAAACCACCACCTTCGGTATGGTTATCTAAGGGCCAACCAGCGGTGTGTACGACAAGACCTTCTTGATGTTTTGCGGGGTCGATGGTCCATATTTCCTTGATGCCTAGGCCGTAATGCTGTGGGTCGACGCCATCGCGGAGCTTGAATTTTTGCATTAATTCTTTACCCAAATGGCCGCGGCAACCTTCGGCAAAAATGGTTTGTTTGGCTAATAACTCCATGCCTGGCATATAGCTATCTTTGTGAGAGCCGTCCTCTGCAACACCCATATCGCCGGTCAAGATACCTTTCACACTACCGTCTTCGTTATACAGTGTTTCTGCAGCGGTGAAGCCAGGGAAAATTTCTACACCCATGCCTTCGGCTTGCTCAGCGAGCCAGCGGCATACATTAGCCATGCTGACGATGTAATTGCCTTCGTTATGCATCGGTTTGGGAACCAGAAAATTCGGTGTTCTAATGCCTTTTGATTCACCGGTTAGATAGTAAACGTCATCGCCTTTTACGACGGTGTTCAATGGAGCGCCCATTGCTTTCCAATCGGGAAATAGTTCATTCATCGCCGTGGGCTCTAAGACCGCACCCGATAAAATATGTGCGCCAACCTCGGAGCCTTTTTCAATCACGCAAACCATCAACTCCTGTTCACTTTCTTTAGCGAGTTGCATTAGTCTACAGGCGGCTGAAAGACCAGCAGGGCCAGCACCTACAATGACAACATCAAACTCCATTGATTCACGTTCCATAACTATTTCCCCTTATAAAAATAAAAAAGGTGCCAGAGAAAAGTAAAGTCTCTGGCACCCCGTATTACGTTAACTGTTTGTGTTTAAACAAACGGATCACTTAGTGCCTATCAAGCTAGCGCTTTTTCAAGGTCTTCAATTACTGTAAATAGATCGCCTACTAGACCATAATCGGCTATTTCAAATATTGGTGCATCGGCATCTTTATTAACAGCGACGATCGTTCCGGCGTCTTTAATACCCGCCAAATGTTGAATAGCACCTGAAATACCAAAGGCCATATATAGGTCAGGAGCAATAATCTTACCTGTTTGACCTACCTGATGATCATTAGG
>JBLIAQ010000076.1:0-8336 GCA_047634535.1 Cycloclasticus sp. | reverse complement strand
GTGGTTTTTTCGTATCAACGATGAAACAAAAAGACAGGCTTTTTAAAAAGCTGGCATCTTTAATGCGGACGATGCATAAAAGTAAGTTGCAACATAATTGTTTTTACCTAAAACATATTTTTGCAAAACCACTGGCTAATGGCGAAATAGATTTGCGCGTTATTGATCTGGAAAAGGCGAAGGAAGTGTTTTTTAAGGAACGTGCTGAGTTTCGCGATTTATGCACCTTGCACCGGCATGCGGAACAGTGGGGGGCTAAAGATCAACTGCGGTTTTTTCACATCTATCGCGAGGAAAAGAAGCTCACCAGCCAGTCAAAAAAATTATTACGAAAAATTATTGCTAAGGTTAAAAGAAAATCCAAAAACTAGAGGCTATCAACGTATTTATAACTATTAGTTGGCTAGAGTAAGATCAATAACCAGGTCATGGCAGTCAAGACGACACCAAGCAATACCGCAGCAGACGCAATGTCTTTTGCTCTACCAGACAGTTCATGATGTTCCAATCCAATACGGTCTATGGCGGCTTCAACAGCGGAGTTTAATAACTCAATAATCATAAGCAGTAATAAACTGCCTATCAACAAAATGCATTCAATGGCCGTTTCTCCCAGGTATAGGCCCAATGGAATGCCAATGAAAGAAATAACAACTTCCTGCCTGAAGGCTTCTTCGTGTATCCAGCAGGCTTTTAAACCGGCCACCGAGTTTTTCCATGCAGCGGTGAGTCGTGCAATACCCTTCAAATTTTGCCCAGCCATTGATTCTACCTCTTGTATTATTTTTGCGCGATTACGGGTAAGTTTTTCTGTTTACTGTGTAACAGTGTATCAAAGTCTATCGTGGTTTTTGGCCTGAATGGGTTTCCAATAAACCTTTTTCGCGCGATAAATTTCGAATTAAATATACTACGAGTTGGATCATACGTTTGGAAGTTTACGCCGGCCAGCTCTGCCCAACTATAGATAAAATCTGAGTTAAGGTAGGGCCTATTTAGGAACTGATTCATATTTTTTTGTACCTGCCAGGAAGGTGATAACCAGGCAATAAAAGGAACTGTGTACATAGCCAAGGTGGGTTTGGCTTCATTTCTTCCGGTGAATAAGTCTCCTTTTGTATCAAACACTTCTTCGCCATGATCTGAGAAATAAACTAAAGCGCTATTAGGCGCCTTCTTTTTTAATTGCTTGATTAAGCTGCTAACAATTAAGTCATTATATAAAACGGCATTATCGTATGAGTTGTATTCATCGACGCGATCGTCTGGAACCCAATTAGGTATGCCAACACGATTCTTAAAATGATTAAATTTTTCGGGATAACGGTAGTTATAGCTACGATGGGTGCCGATGAGATGAACAATAATGAATTTATGTTTTGAAGTATCGTCGAGTGCTTCTTCAAACGGCTTCAAAACGGCTTCATCAAATTGGCTTGAATTTTGAACGCGGTTGTTATTTAAATAAGTTTGCTCGTCGGTTTGCTGAGAAAAAGTTAGCAGCATCGTATTTCGTTTGGTCTGGGTTTGCTGATTGGTAATCCAGAAAGATTTATAACCGGCCTGCCGCATCATATTCATTATGGTAGGGCGTTTTAAATAGGCATCCGGGTTTTGTTGGTCGGCAAATGTTAATACTTGCTGCAGTGCTTCTATGGTGTAGGGCCTTGGACTTATTACGTTATTAAATGCAATAAGTTCATTACGCATACTATCCAATAAAGGCGTGGTTTTTCGAGAGTAACCGTACAGGCTCATGCGCTGCGCGTTGGTCGATTCGCCTATAACGAGAACCATCGTCGACTCTTTATTTGCATTAGCATCTGTTAGTTCCTTTAACGGTGGTATTTGGCTGTTGTTGGCTAGTTGTTTTTCCATCTCATCGCGGACTTTTATATACTTGAAATAGCCAGCGACAATATTCCACGGAGAAGCCGGTTCAATGCGATCCTGTAATTTTTTAATAGAAGAGTCCCAACTGGCACCCTGTACCGCCAGAGGATTTATCAGTGGCCAACTAAAAATAAAACTAAAGATGGCAATTGATGCGGCTTTGCCAAAGCGGTGTGATAAGTAAACAGGTTCTAGCTGGCGCCAAAATGCGTAAGCAACACACGCATAAATAAACAGAAGCCCGATGATGGTCGGTGTAATATATGACTCGATAAATTCGTTACTTTCAGCTAAATTCGATTCGAAAATAATAAAAAGTACGCTTTGGGAGAAATCCTGCCCGAAAACATAAAAATAGCTCCAGCTCACTATAGAAGCAGACCATAGCAGAGCTCCAATGACAGCGGCTATTGTTCGGGTGCGTTTGGGCCAGATTAAAACGGGTATCAACCATAGCGTAGAGACTAAAACAGCGTCTCTGATGCCAGTCGTATTTGACATGCCAGCGGCGTAGATGGCAATTTGGTAGGGTCCTGAAAACAGAAAAAAATAAAAATAAAGTTTTGCCAGAGCCGTCCACTGATTACATGCTTTCATTAAGGGGGTAAGTTTAGTAAAGGGCTTTTATCTTAGGCGGTGGATCTTAACGTAAACTTAATAATTACAATAAAAGGTTAATCTTTTTTGCCTAAGCCAGTTTTGTTTTCCAGTAACGCTTTCATACTGGTCTGTACGTAGGCATTTAGTGAGTCTTGCATGCTTTTCTGCAGTGTTTTATCGTTCGATATCTGGTAGGTTTCTTTTGGATAAAAGCTGTATTGACCGAGAATAGCGCTTTCGTGCGGACGTTTGATCAGGATATTATCGCCCTTAATAAAAGCGACGGTTTGGTCGCTGCCGGAGGGTTTGATAAAGCCAAAACCACTGTCATCATTATGTAATGAAAGCAGGTCTCTGCCCCAGCATTGGTGTTTAAAGGGCTTATCTAATAAGCTAACGAGAGTCGGTACGATATCAACTTGTGTGCCGACCGTATGATGTCGACGTCCATAAGCTTGTTGAATACCGGGAGCGATAATAAGCATAGGGACGTGGAATCGTAAAAGATCAATTTCAGATAATTGACGATTAATTCCAAACCCGTGATCGCCAACGATAACGAAAACCGTTTGTTCATACCAATTGGTTTTTTTCGCCTGCTTAAAAAATTGACCCAGGGCCCAGTCGGAATAACGTTGTGCCGTTAAATGCTCGTCGAGTTCGCCAAATCCAAGCACAGGCTCGATAGGCAGCTTGTCAGGCAATGCATAAGGCATGTGATTAGAGAGCGTTTGTAGAATGGCATAAAAGGGTCGTTCACTTGGTAAAGAAGATAGCTCCTGAACGGATCGATTAAACATATCTTCATCAGACACTCCCCAGGTTGAGTCGCTAAAGATTGGGTTTTTATATTCATCGCGGCCGATAAAGTGGGTCATGCCCTGGTTTCTAAAAAAACCTTTTTGGTTGTCCCACGAAAATTCACCGTTGTAGACGTAGGCATCATTAAATTTGCGCGGTTTAAGAACAGCTGGTAAGCCGGAAAAAGCGTGTTGACCTTCGGCTTGCTGCATTAAATACTCATGCCCAGGAAGGTTTGGAAAACAGGCGCCGGTGGCGAACATTCCCTGATGCGTATGGGTGCCATTGGAGAAAAAATTATCAAAGAGCAGGCCTTCTTTGGTTAGCTTATCAAACTCGGGGGTGATGTTTCCTGCATGGCCTAATGCGCCGACAAATTCTGCAGAAAAACTCTCCATAATGATAAATACAACATTTTTAGGCGTGCGTTCAAGTTTCTTTTCTGGCGTGTGAATACGCAGTACGGGAACGGTATTAGGCTCAATTAACTCGTCCTGATCGTCTAGTAAAAGTTTTCTGCTTATAGCCAATGCCACCGGATCAGGCATGGTAGCTAACCACCGCTTATCAATATTTTTCCCGTTAGCGGCCATCGCGGCTTTAATGAACGTATAGCTACTATTAAGCCCGAGGTGGTTGCTAAATAAATGCTGGCTTAGAAAAGCGTCGCCCCAACGTAATGGCGGACCGGATCTTAGGGTTCCCCTTGCACCTAAAGCAAATAAAAAGAAAACAAGGATAAAAACAACGAGCCTGATGAATATCGGGGCTGTGTTCCGTACTTCGGGTTCTGTTATCGCGTTAAGCCAACGTAATCCACTAATATACAGCACACAAATAAAGGCCCATAACAGTAGATAATAGATCACAGGAAAACCGTTCCAGATCATACTGCTAACGGTTGCAGGGTCTTCATTTAAATACTGGAAGGCAAGACTGTTGAGGCGAACGTGGAACTGGTGATAGAAATCAAGATCAACGATGCCAGCAAAAACGATGAATGATCCTATGACGCCGAGCCAAACAATAGCGAATTTTCGAGTGTTTAAACCCTTAGCAAAAAGTAGGGTAAAAACCAACGGAACGGCGGTTGTTGTGCCTATGACCAGATCAAAGCGAATGCCCACCAAGAAAGCTCGAAAAATATCGGTGAAAGGGATGCTCGTGGTCAGTTCGAAATTCCGGTACAGCATTAATCCGCGAAGGATCGCCGACATAATTAAGAACAGTAAGATATAACCGGATATGAAACCAAGGTCTGCCACGAGCGGACGTTTATTTTTTAGTTGCTTAAGCTTGTACATCAAATTGGTTTCACGCGTCGACATTAGATTCAGCATTAGGTTTAATGACTATCAGGTTTAAAGAAACCATTAATGGCGTATTTCTTGAATTGAGCTGCTTCTCACGAAGGTTTCTCTAAACAAGAATAAATACCAGCCTAAACTAATGAACCAACAGGCGGCGGCTGTCCATAAATCATGGGAAATAAAATGCGCGCCACGAAGTTGCTGGCTGACTCCAAAAAAAATTCCCATAATAATTCCACAGGCGAGACCATAAAACCTCCATCGAGGAGCGACCACGAGAAAAAAGAAATACAGCGACAATAGGGAATATCCAATACTGGAATGACCCGCTGGAAAACAGCTGCCAAAGGAATAATTACCAGGGTGTTGAGCGAATAAATCTAAAAAAGGTTTATCGCCACCATAACGAACCAGGTCCCATGGGCAGTCAACGTGGGTAAAGTGCTTCAATCCGTTAGTGAATAGAGCGACTGAAACTGGCACTGCAAGGGCGAGATAAAGCAGCGCTCTACGGTATGGGCGTATGGAATTGATTCGATAACTGGCAAAAAGGGCAGCGATTAATAGACCGACAACGAGATAGAAGAACGTCTGGCCTCCGGAATGAAAAACATCAGAAAACCAAAAGTTATCGCGTAAGATCCAGTTATTTCCTTCAAGCCTAAAGAGCCAATCGGCTAATATTAAATCTGCCCGGGTTACTTCCAGTAGGCCGGCTAAATAAATAAATATAAGTAAAGGGAAAAACAGATGTGTGTAGTAAAACTTACTATCAATCAGCACGATTCAACCTCATATTCTGCCAATTATTCATTTTCTTTTGATAGATATGACTGGCAGCTTGATAGTAAGCAATATTTAATGTCATATGCTCGTCAGGCACCTCTAATGGCTCCTTACGCGTAGCCCTTGTCTCTTCATAGAATTGTGTGGACATTTTTTTTGTGGGACTAAGAATGGATAATTTTTCGTCATAATATAGCCCCAAGTGCTGATAGTTACCTATCAGTGCCCGCCCTTCTTCTGGCTGAATAGAAAAGATATCTCTGCCGAAGGCATAAGAGTCGTAACTCATATTCAAGAGCCCAAGTAAGGTGGGGGCGAGGTCGATTTGGCTCGCCAGCGTGGTAATTTTTTTCGCCGATAGCTGCGACGGGGCGTAGATAAACATTGGAATATGGTATTTTTCTATCGGTAATGCGGTTTTACCAGCGCTTCCAGCGCAATGATCAGCCACAACGATAAAGATCGTTTCATCGAACCACGGTTTATTTTTAGCTTTTTCGAGAAAATCGCCAATGGCCCAGTCGGTATATTTGACCGCTCCATTGCGCCCCGTTCCGGACGGTATATCAATGCGGCCCTCTGGGTAGGTGTACGGGCGGTGGTTAGATGTCGTCATTAAATGGAAAAAGAAAGGCTTATCCTGCTGGGCCGAATCATCGGCTGCTTTTAATGTGGCCGTGAACAGGTCTTCATCTGAAACGCCCCAGGCATTTGAAAATAACACCTTATCCACGGGGATATCGGATTTATCTATAATGTCGTAGCCATTGCCAGCAAAGAAAGCGTTCATATTGTCGAAGTAACCATCACCGCCATAAATAAACTGAGTGGTATAGCCTTTCTCTTTTAGCGCGTTACCGAGAGACCACATGCCCGTCTCTCGGCCAATACGTTTAACAATAGAGCGGCCCGGTGTTGGTGGGATAGACAGTGTCACCGCTTCTAAACCCCGTGTGGTGCGAGTTCCTGTGGCATATAATTGCTCGAAGAAAAGCGATTCTTCGGCTAACTTGTCGAGGTTAGGCGTCAGATGTTCCTGATTGCCAAAGCTGCCCAAGTAGTCAGCTGAGAGACTTTCAACCATTATAAGTACAACATTCAAGTGTTTCTGTTGACCTTTTGACTCCACTCTTCGTTCGATAGAATAGGCTAGCTGTGGCGAGCGGTAGGTTTCGTTTGCGGATATAATTTTTTCCTTCAATAGGCTGGATACCTCGTTATCAGGCAGAGTTTTATAAAACGTGTTGTAATCCAGATCATTATTTCTGAAAGCGGCAAAAAACTGGTAGGGCCCATTGCTCGCTAGTTCATTTGAATAACTGTTAGCGGAAAAAGAGTGTAAGTCCTGGCCTAAGGTAAAAAGCGAAATAAGAGGCAACAATAAAATACCAGCGCTTAGGCTAACTCTTGTCGAAAAAGGTTCTGTTTGTGCTAATGCCCGGTTGATTTTAGGTCTGAGTATAAAGTAGTAAAGACTAACGCTAACAAAGAGAATAATCGTGAGTATGCTGAATAAAGGGTATGACTCAATAATATTATTGGTGACTTCGCGTCGATAAACCAGGTAGTCAACGGCAATAAAATTAAAGCGTACATTAAATTCATTCCAGAAAAGCCACTCGGCAACGGCAACGAACCCCATGCCGTATAACACTAGAAAAGTAACGCTATGCACCAGTGCTTTATTAATACGACTTGTCCACCAACGGTTGGGCAGCAGTAGACAATAGATGACAAAAGGAATTGCAGCGTATGCAAAGAAGGCAATATCGTAAATAAAGCCAATTATATTAAAAGAAATAAATTCTTTTAAATTCGGCTCGACCTGTGAAAATGAAAAGCCCAATAACGCCAGGCGTGTCAGCATAAAATAGCCGCAAACTAACGTCAGCAAGATAAGTAATAAATTAAACCGACTGCGGCTAAGGGTAAAAGATTTAGACATGTTCAGGCGAGGACTCTAATTTTCAATATGGGCTAATGTAAACTGCTTAAATTAAAAGAAACTTAAGGAACGTTTTTGTTTTAAATTAAATACTCGGACAAATGCAGAGTTAACGACTTTTAATACCTCAGCGAAGGATTAGAAAATTGAGTAAAATGTCATGTCATAAAGGCCTCGGTGGTCAATAAAAAATACGGATTGAATATGAAAGTTTTAGGCTTATCGGGCGCTGTTAATCATGACGCATCGGCGGCATTGTTTATCGATGGAAAGTTAGTAGCAGCGGCAGAGGAAGAACGTTTCCTGCGTGATAAACACGCTAAAGGAAAATTCCCATATGAATCGACCAAATTTTGCTTAGAGTATGCGGGAATCAAGCCGAGTGAGATTGATGTGGTGGCGTTTCCCTATGCCGAGATAGGTTTATCCAGCCCCGCTCGTTGGCATTACGCAAAGCGCCATTGGTACGCGCCAGACAGGGCGTTAATGGCCTTGTTTAACGGCAATCGTCGCTACGAACGTAACTTTAAAAGCGTGATGAAAATGCTCGATGACTTAGGTATTGACTCCCAACGGGTTAAGTTCGTACCGGTTGAACATCACTTAGCCCATGCCAGTAGCGCTTACCACTTGAGCGGTTTTAAAGAAAAAACGGCGATTTTGGGTATCGACGGTAAAGGCGAATACGCGACGACCTTTTTCGGTTACGGTGAAAATGGAAAAATTCATAAGATAAAAGAGTTTTACGACCCCGATTCTTTAGGCGGTGTGTACGGCGCGTTGACCGAGTTTTTAGGCTTTGAAATGCTCGATGGCGAGTTTAAAGTGATGGGCATGGCGCCCTATGGCAACCCCAACCGTTTTGATTTTTCACGCTTAATAGAAACGGACGGAAAAGACTTCAAGGTGAATACTCAATTAGTTAACTGCCTTGGTCTACGTCGTTACAAAGAAAATGGCAAAGGTTATTTTTTCAGTCCCAAATTGATTGACTGGTTGGG
>JBLIAQ010000075.1:0-8559 GCA_047634535.1 Cycloclasticus sp. | reverse complement strand
TGACTAGCTGCTTTTGAAATATTCCCCGAACAGAGGGTGAGCGCTCCTTTAATAGCGGCTTGTTCGAGTTCTTCAAGAGTACTATTTGAAGAAATTTTGCTGGTAGCTACTTTGGACATTCGTTTTGGTAGATGATCTATGGTCAACTCTTCCCCAGCATTCATCAGAAAACAATTTTCAGCAAAGTTTCGCAACTCTCTTATGTTTCCTGGCCAGTTGTATTGCTGCAAAGCCCGGGTGAAAACATCGCTAGGTTTTGGCGCTGCACTACCGCTTTCAACCGAAACCTTCTCCATAAAATATTGAAACAAGACGGGCACGTCTTCTTTATGTTCACGCAAGGGCGGTAACTCTACAACGGTGGCGTTTACGCGATAATATAAGTCTTCTCGTAATCGCCCCTCTTCCATCTCTTTTTCTAAATCTTTATTAGTCGCTACTATAATGCGGGCATTGACTGGGCGTGCTTTTGATTCACCAACCCGTACGACCTCGCGTTCTTCAAGTACTCTAAGTAAATAGACCTGTAGGTCTAATGGCAACTCACAAAACTCATCCAGTAGAATGGTTCCGTGTTGAGCGGCTTCAAACTTTCCAATCATTCCGCCTCGTTTGGCACCCGAAAAACTTCCTTCTACATAACCAAACAACTCACTCGCCAATAGTTCTTTTTGGATGGCTCCACAGTTGATGGCTACAAGCCCTCCTGTTTTACCGCTCATCAAGTGAATTTCTTTGGCGAAGACTTCTTTTCCCGTGCCGGTTTCACCAGTAATGGTCACAATGGTATTAAAGCCGGCTAGTTTTTTTGCCAATTTACGCAGTTGCACTACCTTGTCGCTAACACCCATTAATAAAGTGTTTTCAAGCTCGGCATTATCTTGTATTGGTATAATCGGGTATTGTTTATTGGCCTTATTCGATGAAGGAATAATAAGAATGTGCCCTGCAGTTTCGCCGTCAACAATAATGGGTTCTAGCCATTCACTACAAATGCCTGCCGGTACGTCGTGATTAAGTTGATTAGCTGACATGCCGTCCTGTCTGGTTCCGACAGAAATATCTTGTAAAAACTCTGGAAATTGTTTCTGATTCGGCAGTGCCTCCCGGCTGATCCAAATAAGAAAACCCTCTTTGTCAAAAACCATAATTTTTTCTTTATGCCAACGGCGTATTTGGCCCATGCAATCTTCAATTAGTCGATATTTGGATCTGCTCTGTTCTTCACTCAGACGCAGTTCTATACACGAGGCCATTGAATTGACCCAGCCAAGGTTCATTGAAAGAAATGAATGTTCAGGCCCAGTGGTGTCCAAAATCCCTAGTGTACTGCCATCACGTAGGTCTCTTATCGGCACAGCTGCACAACCCCAAACCTGGGTCATATCACAATAATGTTCTCGTGCGATTATTTGCACGGGACGTTGCAAAGAAATGGCGGTTCCAACTGCATTGGTTCCACAACGTTCTTCGGACCAGTTGCTGCCAACGACCATTTGCTGCGTATCAGCCATCATCAATGACTTCGTATTACCTTCGCGTTCAAGAATGGTTCCCTCGGCTGAAGTTAATAACATTAATAGCTGGTTGTCATCCAGAACATTACGTGCATCTTTAATAACGGGTAGAGCGGCTTTTCGAAGCGCTGAGTAAATATCTCGTTCAGATTTCAAATGGCTCGTTTTTAATACATCAGGAGCACGGTTTAATTCCGTATTAACGCGAAATTGCCGTGATCGGTTCCATGATTCGAGAATAACCTTAGAAACCTTAGGCTCCTTTATCTCTATGTCACTATTGAAAAGCTCCCAGGCTTTTTCTACATTTTTTTGGTAATCACGATCCTGGTTAAAATATAAACCACTCATAAAGACTCTCCTTGTTTGCCCGTCTGTTCTCTTGATGGAAGCAGGCTAATGTCAGTTAACCATTAACTGAGCTAGAAATCAAAGTCAAGTTTTTTAGCTAAGAAGATGAAGTGATTTATTCATCTAAGATCTAAGTTCTAGCTGTTTGAATTATTGATTCGAATAGCGAGCACTTCACCGGTAACGCAAATGACGCCATTACTTTTTAGCACCGTTTTAATGCTATATTTTCTACCGTCGACCTTTTCAACGCTAGCGCGCAGCTCTACTTCAGCCATAGGCACGGGCTTCACATAGCGGATATTCATGCTGCCGGTTACCATTTGAATGCTACGGTCGTAAATATCCTGATTCCCCGCTAGTTTATGCGCATATGACAACGCGGTGTTGACCGAATGGCAATCAATTAAACTGGCTGAAATGCCACCATATAAACAATCAGGAGGGCCGATCATATAGTCCTGCGGTGTCCATTTACAAACCACTTCTTCACCTTCCCAGTGGCTTTCAATTTGTAAACCAAACGGGTTGTCTTGGCCACATCCAAAACAGCCGTTTGGCCGCATCTTTTCCTGTATAGATTTCATTGTTGTTGTGTGCTCCTAATTACTATTAAAAAGCGCCGGCGTCGCTTAAACCCATAAAAATTTATAGAATCATAATATAACAAGTGTTAGAATTTTGCACTATTCAGAATCCAGTATTAAGCAAACATAAAACCCCATTCAGGAGACAGTTGTATGACCTCAAGTAACACGAAATTTGCCGGTCCCGGCCCCGATCAAGTCTATCTTGATCACTTAAGACAGCAGAATTTTTCCTTACCCAAGTGCCAGGCCTGCGGTGAATTTCATTTCTTTCCACGCGTGGTTTGCCCGCACTGTGGTAGCTATGATCTCGAATGGCAAACGCTTTCAGGTAAAGCCGAAGTGTACTCAACAACGACCATTAGACGTAAACCCGAACGCGGCGGTAATTATAACGTCAGTCTTATTACGCTGGAAGAAGGCCCAAGGCTAATGAGTCGAGTTGAGGGTATTGATTCTGAACTAGTAAAAATTGGCGCGAAAGTATGCGCCTCGATTAATAATGATGGTGACGAGCCTTTTGTGGTTTTTACGCCGGCACAGGAGGTTTAACAGATGTCACATGAATTAAGAGGTTCGTCCGCCATAGTAGGCGTTGGTTTAGCGGGTTGTGGTGAAGCACCCGGCAGAATGCCGCTAGATATTTTGGCAGAAGCCACGCATAACGCACTTGATGACGCTGGTTTAAAGCTATCAGACGTTGATGGTTTATTTACCGGTTCGTCTTACCACTTTATGCCCACACTCAGCACCGCTGAGTATTTAGGCATTAAGCCACGGTTTTCTGATGGCAGCATGGTGGGTGGTTCGTCTTTTGTTGCGCATACTCTGAATGCGGCAATGGCGATTAAAAACGGCCTTTGTGAAGTCGCTTTAATTTGTTACGGCAGTAATCAGCGTACGGCTGGTGGAAAACTCGCCACTATGTCTGAACAGCAAATTTATGAAGCGCCTTATAAACCGCGCTACCCGATTAGTTCTTATGCATTGGCGGCGGCTCGGCATATGCACCAGTACGGCACCACGCGTGAACAAATGGCAGATGTAGCCGTTGCTGCGCGTAAATGGGCGCAACTGAATCCGGCGGCCTTTGCGCGCGATGACCTAACGCGCCAGGACGTTTTAAATGCAAGAATGGTCAGCGACCCTCTTTCATTACTCGATTGCTGTCTCGTCACCGATGGTGGTGGCGCGGTGATTATGGTGTCGAGCGAGCGCGCTAAAGACTTCCCGAATAAACCGGTATACATGCTAGGTTCGGGCACTGCACATTGGCATCGTCAAATTACCCAAATGCCAGACCTGGCAACAACGGCCGCGGTGGACTCTGGTAAGCGCGCCTTTGAAATGGCTGGTTTGACTAAAAACGACGTTGATGTCGTCGAGCTATACGATGCATTTACCATCAACACTATTCTGTTCCTCGAAGACCTCGGTTTTTGCGCCAAAGGTGAAGGCGGAGCATTTGTTGCCAATGGTAATATTGCACCGGGTGGAATTCTGCCGGTTAATACCAACGGTGGTGGTCTTTCATGCGTTCACCCCGGTATGTACGGCATATTCATTCTTATCGAAGCGATTCAACAATTGCGCGGTGGTTGTGGTGCTCGTCAGGTTGAAAATCCTGAAGTCGCCTTAGTTCACGGCAACGGCGGCGTGTTGTCCAGCCAGGTGACGACCATATTGGGTACAGAGGCGGTGCTTTAAATGTCGACATCATCGTTAGACGGTATAAAAGTCGTTGATCTTTCGCGCGTATTGGGTGGCCCTTTGTGTACCCAAATACTGGCTGATCACGGCGCAGATGTGATTAAAGTAGAACCACCAGCGGGTGATGAAACACGCGGCTGGGGACCTCCATATCATGAACGTGGCAGCGCGTATTACGATGGCGTTAATCGTAATAAGAAGTGTATTGCTCTGGATATGAGACAAACTGAAGCGCACGGTATTTTATTCCGCCTATTGGAAGACGCCGACGTACTGGTTGAAAACTTTAAAGTTGGCACACTCGAAAAATGGGGTATTGGCTTTGAGGACGTATTAGAGAAAAAATTTCCTAAGTTAATTCATTGTCGGGTTACGGGTTTTGGCAGTACCGGCCCGTATGCCGGCTTTCCAGGGTATGATGCGGTTGCACAAGCCACTTCCGGGTTGATGAGCATTAATGGTGATCCAGATCGCCCGCCCGTTCGAATAGGCGTGCCAATTGTTGATTTAACCACCGGCATGAATTCAGTGATTGGTGTGTTATTGGCCCTGTATGAACGCGGACAAACGGGCCTTGGGCAATCAATTGAAGTAAGTTTATACGATACAGCTGTTAGCCTGATTCACCCTCACGCGGCGAACTGGTTTCTTGATGGTAAACCACAAAAACGTCTGGGCAGCGCGCATCCGAATATTACGCCGTACGACCTATTCCCTACCGCAAATGGAGACCTGTTTTTAGGTATCGGTAATGACCGTCAGTTTGCTGGTCTATGTAAAGAATTAGGGCAACCAGATATTGCACAAGACCCGCGTTTCATGACCAATGCGGTTCGAGCAAAGAATAGAGCGGCACTACGGATTATTCTGGAAGACTTACTCGCCGACAGAGATGGCAAAGCGATGACCGTACAGTTGATGAGCAAAGGTATTCCTGCAGGTGCGGTACAAACGGTTGAAGACGCACTTCAACACCCGCAAACCATTGCACGAGATATGGTGATACGCTCAGGCGATTATAGTGGCACCGGCATACCGATTAAAATGTCTCGCACACCGGGTGCATTTAAATTTCGCCCGCCGCAATACGGTGAAAATAATGCAGAAATTTTAACTGATGCGGGTTACAGTTCAGAAGAAATAGAACGCTTTAAAGAAATGCAGATAACATTAGATAAACCTCGTAAATAGTTGATTTATTAAATAATAATGGATAAAAATAAACGCTTACTCATTATTGCTCACGCACCATCGCCAAATATCCAGCGGATGCTGGAGGCCTTGGTGAATGGTGCTAATGATGAGAGCGTTGAGCGGGTCGAAGTTAAGTACATTCCAGCACTTCAAGCAGTGGCTGAGGATGTACTTAATGCCGATGCGGTTATTTTAGTCACACCCGAGAATCTGGGTTATATGAGTGGTGCGCTAAAAGATTTTTTTGATCGTAACTATTATTCCTGTATTGATAAAACCGATGCCCTGCCCTGTGCGATTGTTATTCGCGCGGGTAATGATGGAACCGGTACCCGGCGTGCGCTTGAATCGATCTTAACTGGCCTACGTTGGAAAATAGTGCAGCAACCCCTGATATGTCGAGGTGGCTTTCAAGAAGAGTTCATCGCACAATGTGAAGAACTGGGTTTGTTTATGGCAGCTGGACTTGAAGCGGGTATTATTTAATCAAAGCCCATTAATATTAATATTAAAATAATCAATCATTTATCAACATAAACTTATGGACTTTTCCTACACAGACGAACAAAATTCGATTCGCGAATCAATCTTAAAGGTATGCGCCCCTTTTGGCGATGATTACTGGCTCAAACGAGATAAAGAAGGCGGTTTTCCGCACGATTTTTATCAGGCCATGGCCGATGGTGGTTGGATCGGTATTTGTATCCCCGAAGAGTATGGTGGTTCCGGCTTAGGCATTACCGAAGCGGCCATTATGGCCAGCACCATTGCAGAATCTGGCGCGGGTATGTCGGGTGCTTCAGCCGTACATATCAATATTTTTGGCCTCAATCCCGTGGTTGTGTTTGGTACTGAAGAGCAAAAACACCGTATGTTAAGGCCGATGGCAGAAGGCCGTGAAAAAGCGTGCTTCGGCGTCACCGAACCCAATACTGGTCTTAATACCACGCAGCTTAAAACGATGGCCGTTCGTCAAGGTGATAAGTACGTCGTTAATGGCCAAAAAGTCTGGATATCAACCGCGCAGGTGGCCGATAAAATTTTATTACTGGCGCGTACAACGCCGCTAGAAGAGGTAAAAAACCCATCACACGGCCTCAGTCTTTTTTATACCGACTTTGATCGCAGCAAGATCGAGGTTCATGAAATTGAAAAAATGGGCCGTAAAGCAGTCGATTCAAACGAACTATTTATCGATGGCTTAGAAATTCCTATAGAAGATCGTATTGGTGAAGAAGGTGAAGGCTTCAAATACATCCTTCACGGTATGAACCCTGAGCGCGTACTGATCGCTGGCGAAGCTATCGGTTTAGGTCGAGTGGCGCTAGAAAAAGCAAAAAACTACGCTAAAGAACGTATCGTTTTCAACCGCCCTATCGGTCAAAATCAGGGTATTCAACACCCCTTAGCCATTTGTTGGGCAGAGCTTGAGGCTGCGTGGTTAATGGTGATGTCGGCCGCCTGGCAATACGATAATGATCAACCCTGTGGTGCAACGGCGAATGCCGCCAAATACCTCGCTGGTGAAGCTGGCTTTCACGCCTGCGAAACAGCGGTCATGACCCACGGTGGTTTCGGTTACGCGAAAGAATTCCACGTTGAACGTTACCTGCGTGAATCCATGGTCCCACGTATTGCACCGATCAGTCCACAGCTGGCCTTATGCTATATCGCCGAACGCGTATTGGGTATGCCAAAGTCATATTGAAGATCAATAATTAAGCATTAATAATTAAGCATTAATAATTAAGCATTAATAATTAAAGTATAGTTAATCACTTGTTTGACCTAAGGAGAAGGCAATGATTGATGTTTACACCTCTGCAACACCCAATGGGCACAAAGTAACTATCGCTCTGGAAGAACTACAGCTGCCCTATCAGGTACATCAAATCCATTTGTTTGAGAATGAGCAAAAAACGCCCGAGTTTCTTGCCTTAAACCCGAATGGCAGAATCCCCGTTATCGTTGATCGCGATAATAACGACTTAACGATCTTCGAATCCGGCGCTATTTTGCTTTATCTCGCCGATAAAACCGGAAAACTCATGCCCACAGACCCTACGCGTTACTGGCAGGCCATGCAATGGTTGATGTTTCAGATGGGTGGTGTCGGTCCAATGATGGGACAGGCGAACGTGTTTTATCGCTATTTTGAAGAAAAAATTCCCGCCGCTATAGACCGTTACCAAAACGAAGTTAGACGACTATTTAGCGTGTTAGATGGCCGTTTAAAAGATCACGAATATCTGGCCGATGATTACAGCATCGCCGATATCGCCAACTGGTCCTGGGTCAGAATACATAACTGGTCAGGGGTAAGTATTGAAGGTTTGCCACACCTGGAACGCTGGATAGATCAACTGGCAGAACGACCCGCCTGTCAAAAAGGCATCAGCATCCCAGAAAGCGAATTAACCAGCGACAATCCAGCTGATGAACTAATAAAAGACCTTCGGGGTATGGTGGTTAAATAAATTAGTTTAGTGGGATGAAAAAGCACAGCCTTGGCTGTTTGAGCTTTTAGCCTAAATCCATCAATCAACCAATTTAAAACAAGGCAAATAAACGTCATCACTAATTTTTACGGTTTGTAATGTAACCGGCAGGTCAAAATCTAGTGCCTCGAAGTCTTTTCCGATCAATGAGCTGATCATTCTTGGCCCTTCTGCTAAATCTATCAACAACACGGCGTACGGTACGTCGTCTCTAAACGCTGGGCCGGGTGCTCTGTAAACCACGCTGTAAGAATGTATGGTTCCATTACCACTGGCTGCGCGGTGTTGAAGGTTTTCTGATTGACAGAGTCGGCAAATTCGTTGTTGATAATATTGCACATGGCCGCAATCATTACAGTGTTGTAATAGCAATTTCCCGTCTTTAAACCCATCCCATAGGGCCTGACTATCGGCGTCTGGCGTGGGTAAGGGTTTTTGTAATGCGTCTGCAGTTAAACCGCTCATAGCGTACTCTCCGTGCCTAAAATCGTTGTTGCCTGGGTTGAAAACCCCGCGCCTAAAGTA
Source organism: Cycloclasticus sp. (assembly GCA_047634535.1). Lineage (GTDB taxonomy): Bacteria > Pseudomonadota > Gammaproteobacteria > Methylococcales > Cycloclasticaceae > Cycloclasticus. Next base: position 177 of record JBLIAQ010000075.1, on the reverse strand, counting down.
TGAACTATCCCTAGTTCAGCACCAGCGACCTGGCGTTCGCCACAACTGCCACGAAGTTGGCGGACTACTTCTACAAAATGAAACCATGCGGCAGGAATACCGGGATGCGCATAAGACAGCATACCGCCGTGTGTATTGGTTGGAATGCTACCGCCGTAGGTGATATTACCATCTTGC
>JBLIAQ010000074.1:0-8594 GCA_047634535.1 Cycloclasticus sp. | reverse complement strand
TTGCAGTTATTAAAGCAGCCAAAACACCAGCTGAAGCAAAAGTTGGTTTGTTAGGAAAGGCATGGCAGCCAGGTTTAGTGGCGGAGTTATTAGCAAAAGCAGACTCGGACCGCTCGCGCCCAGATAAGTTAGAAGATCACTATGGTTTGCTAGAAAATAGCTATCATTTGTCGCCCGCACAGGCGCAAGCCATTTTAGAGCTCCGTTTGCACCGTTTAACCGGCCTTGAGCAAGATAAAATTTTGCAAGAGTACAAAGATCTATTGGTGGCTATTGATGATTACCTGGATATTTTGGCGGATAGGCAGCGATTGATGTCTGTTATTCGTGACGAGCTAATTAAGTTGGTTGAAGAATATAAAGAGGATCGCAGGACGGAAATTTTAGACCAGTTCTTGAATTTAACGGCTGAAGACTTAATAACCGAAGAAGACATGGTGGTCACCTTGTCGCACGAAGGCTATATTAAATCACAACCCCTGACCTCCTATACGGCACAGCGTCGCGGTGGTAAGGGTAAGACCGCAGCGAATACAAAAGATGAAGACTTTATTGATAAGCTGTTCATCGCCAATACGCACGACACAATGCTATGTTTTTCCAGTAAAGGTAAAGTGTATTGGCTGCGCGTATTTAACCTGCCTGTTGCCAGCAGAATTGCCCGTGGTAAGCCGATCGTTAATTTGTTGCCACTAGATGCCGATGAACGCATCAACGCCATTTTGCCAATGCGCGAATTTATTGATGACCAATACGTGTTTATGGCGACAGAGTCTGGCACGGTGAAGAAGACCTTAATTAAGGAATTTGAGAAACCTCGCGCTAACGGAAAAATTGCTATTGATTTACGTGAAGACGACACTCTGGTGGGTGTGGCGGTAACCGATGGTAAAAAAGACATTATGTTGTTCGCGAGTTCAGGCAAGGTGGCCAGCTTCAATGAATCTGACGTAAGGGTTATGGGGCGCAGCGCTAGTGGCGTACGAGGTATGCGTATTAAAGAGGGTGAACGAATTATTTCACTCATTATTTCACAGCCTGGCACCGTCCTTACGTTAACCGAAAATGGTTACGGTAAGCGTACTCAGATAGAAGAATACCCGATACATAAGCGCGGCGGCCAAGGTGTGATTGCGATGCAAACCAGTGATCGAAATGGCGTGCTCGTTGGCGCGGTATTGGTCGATGAAACTGATGAATTAATGTTGATTACCGACGGCGGAACGCTGGTTAGAACGCGTACCAAAGAAATTTCTATTTTAGGCAGAAATACGCAGGGTGTTCGCGTAATACGACCTGGAAAAGATGAAAAAGTAATCGGTTTAGACCGTATCGCTAGCCTGGGCGACATAGAAAATGATGATGAAGACGATGTGGTGATGGGTGAAAGCGAAGCGATTTCACCTGAAGACGCCTCATCTAGTAATGAAACTGAAGATTGATAGTTTAGGAGTATTGAATGTCCCGTGTTTATAATTTTAGTGCCGGCCCTGCTGCGGTACCCTTAGAAGTATTACAAAAAGCTCAGAGCGAAATGTTAGATTGGAACGGCTCCGGCATGTCGGTGATGGAAATGAGCCATCGTGGAAAAGAGTACATTTCAATCGCTGAAAAAGCCGAGGCGGATGTTAGGGAGCTGATGAATATCCCCGCCAATTATAAGGTTCTTTTTTTACAAGGTGGTGCTACAACGCAGTTTTCAATGCTACCGATGAATCTGCTTCGTGACAAAAGCAAGGCCTGCTATGTAAATACGGGCGCCTGGTCTGAAAAAGCTATCAAAGAAGCGAAAATATTTTGCGACGTGCAGGTGTCAGCTAGTTCGGAAGCGGATAATTTCACCTCTATACCAGCAATAAATAGCTGGGATATAGACCAAGATGCGGCCTATCTGCACTACACCAGTAATGAAACTATCGGTGGTGTAGAATTTCAAGATATCCCCGACGTGGGTGGTATCGACCTGGTGGCGGATATGTCATCAAATATTCTTTCAAGGGAAATTGATGTTAGTAAATTTGGCGTTATCTACGCCGGTGGACAAAAGAATATGGGGCCTTCGGGTATCGCGTTAACGATTGTTCGCGAAGATCTGATTGGTCACGTTCGCGCTGGATCACCCTCGATGATGGATTATAAAAAACACGCGGATGCCGATTCAATGTTCAATACTCCTGCGACTTACAGTTGGTACTTGATGGGTTTGGTGTATGAATGGCTAAAGGAGCAAGGCGGTGTGGCGGCGATTGAAGCGCGAAATATTCGTAAATCAAAAAAACTATACGCGGCGATAGACAACTCTGATTTTTATGCGAATCCAGTGCAGATACCATCTCGCTCACGGATGAATATTCCATTCACGCTGGCTAACAGTGAGCTGGACTCGATTTTTTTGAAGGATGCTAAAGAGGCTGGTCTAGTTACCCTGAAAGGTCATCGTTCTGTCGGTGGTATGCGTGCCAGTATTTATAATGCAATGCCCGAAGAAGGCGTAGATGCATTGATCAGTATGATGGCCGAATTCGAAAGAACTAAAGCTTAAAAAACAGTTAATAAATTATAGGTAAGTAAAAAATGTACAAAATTCAGACATTGAATAATATTTCCGTCAAAGGGCTCGATAAATTTCCAAGAGATAAATACGAGGTGGCTTCAGAGCTTCAGTCTCCCGATGCGTATATGCTTCGTTCCCTGAAACTACACGATGTCGAAATCCCCCCAAGCGTGTTAGCAATTGGTCGTGCTGGCGCTGGCGTTAATAACATCCCAGTAGATAAAATGACCGCCATGGGTATTCCGGTCTTCAATGCTCCCGGCGCTAACGCGAATGCTGTTAAAGAGCTTGTTTTAACAGGTATGCTGTTGGGTTGTCGCAATATTTGTCAGGCCTGGGAATGTGCGAAAAACCTCCAGGGCGATGACGAAGCGATTGGCAAAGAAGTGGAGCAGGTCAAAAAGAATTTTGTCGGTTTTGAGCTGCCGGGTCGAACCCTGGGTGTCATTGGTCTTGGGGCTATTGGTACATCGGTGGCCAATACCGCGCAAGAGCTAGGTATGAATGTCGTGGGTTATGATCCAGCCATTACCGTTGAACGTGCTTGGCAATTATCATCATCCATTGAATCTGCAAATACGGTAGATGAGCTACTGGCAAGGTCCGATTTCGTTACCGTTCATGTGCCATTGAATGAAGGTACAAAAAACCTAATTAACGCTAGTCGTATAGCGACGATGAATGATCACGCGATCATTTTGAACTTTTCTCGTGACGGTATCGTAAACGATAAAGACGTCGTTGCGGCATTGGACGCAGGTAAGCTTTATGCCTATATCTGTGACTTCCCGAGTAATTTATTGAAAAACCACCCGCGAGTAATTACCCTGCCTCATCTGGGCGCTTCAACAGCTGAAGCTGAAGAGAACTGCGCCGTTATGATTGCCGACCAGTTAAAGGATTTTCTTGAAAATGGCAATATTAAAAACTCTGTTAATTTCCCAACCGTAAAAATGCCTCGAGTAGCAGGTTATCGCCTGGCGATCGCAAATGCTAATGTACCCAATATGGTAGGACAGATTTCGAGCATACTGGCAGAAACCAATCATAATATCTTGGATTTATTAAATAAATCCAGGGGTGATGTAGCCTACACACTATTAGATGTTGATATCACAGTGACCGAAGAGGTGATTGAACGAATCAAAAAAATTAACGGTGTGTTATCCGTTAGGGCGATTTAGGAGCTGTTAGATGAGTGTTAATAAGTCATTATCTGAGCTAAGGGTTTCGATAGACGAGCTGGATAACAAATTATTGACACTATTTAATCAGCGAGCGGAATTAGCAAAAGACGTAGCTGAAGTAAAATTGGCTGATGGAGAAACGACGGATTTTTATCGACCAGATCGTGAAGCGTCTGTTCTAAGGCGGGTAAAAGAGAACAACCCTGGACCACTCAAGGATGAGCATGTAGCGCGAATTTATCGTGAATTGATGTCCTCCTGTTTGGCAGTAGAGAAGCCGCTAACCGTCGCATTTTTAGGCCCATCTGGTACGTTCACTCAGGAAGCAGCTTTAAAACACTTTGGTCATGCGGTGGTGACAGTTGAAGCGGCGACCATTGAAGATATTTTTCACGAAGTCGAAAGCGGTGAAGCGCAATATGGCGTTGTACCGGTGGAAAACTCAACCGAAGGCGTTATTAGTCACACCCTTGACAGATTTATGAGTTCACCTTTGCACATTTGTGGCGAAGTCGAGCTACGTATTCATCACCACCTCCTGTCGGTAGAGGATTCACTAGACCGAATCAAGCTGATTTATTCTCATCAACAATCTCTGGGCCAGTGTCGTAAGTGGTTGATGGCTAATCTGTCTGGAGTAGAAACTATCGCCGTTAGCAGTAATGCAGAAGCGGCTCGCCTTGCCCGTGAACAACCGGGGTCAGCTGCGATTGCGGGTGAAGTAGCGGCGGATCTTTATAAATTAAATAAATTGGCCGCTCATATAGAAGATGAATTACACAATACGACGCGTTTTTTAGTCATAGGCCTGCAGAAAGTTCCCGCTAGCGGCGAAGACAAAACTAGTATGATGATTTCCACAAAAAACATTGCAGGTGCCTTGCAGTCAGTGCTCGCACCGTTTGCATATGCGGGTATTAGTTTAAATAAAATTGAGTCTCGCCCATCAAGACAAGGCGCGTGGGAGTACGTGTTTTTCGTTGATATTGACGGCCACCAGGATGATGCGAAAGTCGCTACCGTTCTAAAAGAACTGGTACCCAACGTCAACTTATTAAAGGTTTTGGGATCTTACCCAAAAGCCGTTATTTAAAACAATGGGACACTGAGCCACGCCGTGGTGAGTATAAAAACTATGCCTACTTTAAATTCCTTTTGCGATTTAGTCGTTGAGCCCATAAATGGCATGCACGCGTATCAACCGGGCAAACCGATAGATGAATTGCAAAGAGAGCTGGGTATAAATGATGTCGTTAAACTGGCCTCAAATGAAAACCCTTTGGGTCCGAGTGACGGTGTAAAACAGGCCATTAAGGCAGCAATCGATGGCGTATCACTATACCCAGACGGCAACGGCTTTCACTTAAAGAAAGCCCTGTCAGAGAAGCTGGGCGTTTCTGCGGGTATGATCACCTTGGGTAATGGTTCTAACGACGTGTTAGATGCAGTCGCCCGGGTGTTTTTATCTGCTGGGCGTGAAGCAGTGTATTCGGAATATGCCTTTGTCGTTTATTCGATAGCTACCCAGGCAGTGGGCGCAACGGCTCGCGTGGCGACGGCCTATCCTGAAGGTTCAAAAAGGGCTTACGGACACGATTTAAACGCGATGCAGGCATTAGTTAATGAGAAAACGTCAGTAGTATTTATCGCCAACCCAAATAACCCCACCGGGACCTGGCTGCAAGCCACCGAGCTTGAAACGTTTATAAGTCAAATGCCCAGCCACGTTATTGTGGTGCTAGATGAAGCGTACGGTGAATATTTAGAACAGACGGACTATCCAGACGCCATAAACTGGTTACAGCAATACCCGAATTTGGTTATTACTCGAACATTCTCGAAAGCCTATGGACTAGCGGGGTTGAGGGTGGGTTATGCGGTCAGTCACCCTGATATTGCTGATTACCTCAATCGAGTGAGGCACCCTTTTAATGTTAACTCTTTAGGCCTTGTGGCAGCCGAAGCGGCACTAAAAGATGAGCGATACATTGCGCAAACGCGAGAGTTAAATAAACAAGGCTTACAGCAACTGATGAGTGGCTTTGAGGCGTTAGGTTTAAGTTATATACCCTCAGTAGGTAACTTTGTCAGCGTCAATGTGGGTGACAATGCGCAAGGCGTTTATCGCCGTTTATTAGAAGCAGGCGTCATTGTTCGCCCCATCGGAGCGTATAACATGCCTCATCACTTAAGGGTGTCTGTTGGCTTGCAGAGTGAAAATAAGAAATGCTTAGACGCACTTAAAAAGGTGTTACATGATGTTTAATAAAATGTGCATCATTGGCGTCGGCTTGATAGGTGGCTCGATAGCTAGAGCCTCGCGAAAAAACAAACTGTGCTTAGAAATTGTCGGCACCGGCAGGAAGGAAAGCAATTTACAGAAGGCGGTCGAACTGGGCGTGATTGATGACTATGAGTTGTCTATTTCTGAAGCCGTAAAGGACGCAGACCTTGTGGTTATCTGTTCGCCTGTGGGTTCTTTTGAGCGTATTTTTAGGCAATTGAAAGATGTCTGGTCGGACGAGTGCTTGTACACTGACGTGGGTAGTACAAAAGAAAGCGTTATCAAGACACTAACATCAGTTTTTACGGATATTCCAACAAATTTTGTGCCGGGACACCCCATCGCCGGTTCCGAAAACAATGGCGTAGACGCGTCCATCGAGCACTTATTTTGCAATAAACGTGTCATTATTACCCCGGTTAAACAGACAGACGCGATTAAAGTTAAACAGTGTCAAATGTGGTGGGAAGGAATGGGCGCTATTGTTTCTAAGATGAGCGCCGATCACCACGACGAAGTTCTAGCTGCGACTAGTCACTTACCCCATGTTTTAGCGTTTTCTTTAGTCGAGCTACTAAAAAACAAGCAGGACGAACGAGAAATCTTTGAATTTGCCGCAGGTGGCTTCAAGGACTTCACCCGCATTGCTTCGAGTGACCCTGAAATGTGGTCTGATATTTGTTTGGCCAACGGCCCCCAGTTACTAAACGTAATGAAAGAATTAGAGCAACAGAATCGCAAAATTTCATCGCTGATTGAACGGGGCGATAAACAAGGTTTATGCGAACTATTCAAATCCGCGCAAGACGCACGGCAATATTTTTTAAGTCTACAAAATAAATAATTACCATGGATACAATGATTTCAAGCCGGAGTACTGGGCTAAAGGGTGAGTTTCGCGTTCCGGGGGACAAGTCCATTTCGCATCGTTCAGTGATGTTAGGCAGTTTGGCTGAGGGCATCACTGAGGTGAGCGGTTTTCTGGAAGCGGACGACGCACTGGCGACGCTGGCTGCGTTTCAAAGCATGGGCGTTAATATCGAACGTTTAGGGCCTGGGCGATTGCGTATTCACGGTGTTGGCTTGCACGGATTGCAAAAACCAGCTGCTGACTTATACGTAGGTAACTCAGGAACTTCTATGCGTTTATTGTCGGGTATTTTAGCTGGGCAACCCTTCGATAGTGTTATAAGCGGCGACAGTTCATTAACAAAACGACCTATGCGCCGTGTGTTAGACCCTTTAGCGTTAATGGGTGCAAATGTTGAGAGCAGCGGAAACGGGACGGCACCTTTAAGAATAAGGGGTGGCGCGGCATTATCTGGTATTCACTACGCTATGCCGATGGGTAGTGCTCAGGTGAAGTCCTGTTTGCTATTAGCGGGGTTATACGCCGAAGGGACAACAACCGTGATAGAGCCAGCGATAACCAGAGACCACACAGAGCAAATGCTGAGAGGATTTGGTTATGCGGTCAACACGCAGGTTAATGAGGTATCTTTGAAGGGCGGTGGCCGACTTGCGGCAATGCCTATCGATGTGCCGGCAGATATATCGTCAGCGGCATTCTTTCTAGTGGCGGCGTCTATTACGCCTAATTCTGATATCACTCTGCAGCACGTCGGCATCAACCCAACGCGAACGGGCGTGATTGATATCTTGTTAAAAATGGGTGCCAACATCGAATTGTTAAATAAACGTACCGTGGGTGGTGAAAAGGTCGCCGATATCCGCGTAACAAGCAGTGAACTAACAGGCATACACGTGCCTGAAGAGTTAGTTGCGCTGGCGATAGATGAATTCCCGGTAATCTTTGTTGCGGCGGCTTATGCCGTCGGTACAACAGTGGTTACTGGAGCACAGGAGTTAAGGGTTAAAGAAAGCGATAGAATACAAGCCATGGCGGATGGACTACAGGCCCTGGGTGTTGATGCGCAAGCGACAGAAGATGGCATGGTTATAACGGGTGGACGAGTATCAGGTGGAGTGGTTGAAAGTGTGGATGATCACCGAATAGCGATGTCTTTTGCGGTGGCCGGATTACAATCTGAAAGTGCTATTCAAATTAATAACTGCGATAATGTAAAAACCTCTTTCCCCGACTTTGTAGAACTGGCGTCTTTTTGCGGTTTTGTACTTCAAGCATGATGGGCGTTAATGATTCAGCGCCCGTGTTGACGATTGATGGACCGGGTGGCTCAGGAAAAGGGACCGTTTCAAAAATCGTCGCTAAACAACTGGGCTGGAATTACCTCGATAGCGGCACTGTATATAGAGCACTCGGTATCGCGGCGATTGATCATCACGTTGATCTCAGTAATGAAAAAGCGCTTGTGAAATTAGCCGAAAATATTAACTTAGAATTTAAATTTAATGGTGATTGGGCCGTTCTGTTGGATGGTGAAGAAATTCAACAGCAGTTGCAAACCGAAGAAGTAGGAAATATTGCCTCTAAAATCGCCGTTTTTCCAACGGTCAGGCAACGTTTATTAGCCAAACAGCTGCTGTTTCAAAAACCACCTGGCCTAGTCGCAGATGGACGAGATATGGGAACTGTCGTGTTTCCCAG
>JBLIAQ010000073.1:0-8600 GCA_047634535.1 Cycloclasticus sp. | reverse complement strand
AATAAAAAAACCAATAAAATGCTCACGCTGGAACGACCGTTAATTAGAAAAGTATTAATTAAGCAAACGAGTGGCGAAGTAGAACGAAGATTAGTCGTTAAATTATGGCTGACGCTGGGTAAATCGAAAGACGAAGTGGATGTAACATTAAGTGATAGAACGGGTTTTGAGTTTCCGTTGTTAATCGGTCGAAACCTTCTTACTGATAGAGCCATAGTAGACGTCAGGCTACGGCATACTTTGAGGAATTAGTTATGTCTTCGACGTCCAAAATTACCTTAATGGCCCTGTTTATGATACTAATTGGCCTTGGCCTGGCGGCATATAAAAATCTGGTGTTGGGCTTCCCATTAATACCTGGCGTTAGTCAGGATGTTTGGACGATAGAATCCAAAATTACATTAAAACCGATAGCGAGAGAATCAGTTGAGGTGTCATTAGTCTTGCCTGAACCTGATGCGGGTTGGGTGTCTTTAGACGACCACTTTGCATCGGCGGGTTTTAATTTTTCTGTAATAGAAGCAGATAAGCATCGACGTGCAAAGTGGTCGCGTGAATCGATTAGCCGCGCGACCACGTTGTTTTACAAGACCCAGGTATACCGTACCGATGATGTGCAATTAAAACGTGGTGCGATACCTAAAATTACGCTGCCTGAATTGACTAAAGACCGTCAAGAAGTGATGCAAAAGCTGGTTGATGCCTTGAGAGCAAAAGCTCCACGTACAGAGCAATTTATCCCTTTATTATTTGAAGAAATAAATCAATCTCAACGTAGCCAGGATCTGGGTTTTCTTGTCTCCAGTTACGCTGGAAATCAATTGAATGTGGTCACAGATATACTGAGTTTTGCAGGTATACCCTCTCAATTGATTAAGGGTATCTTTCTTGAAGATGGCCGGCGTAGGCAACGTATAGATAGTTTAATCGAAGTATTTGACGGCGATAATTGGTTGATATTTGACCCCCGAACTGGTGCAACTGGCCTGCCCGATAATTTTTTTATTTGGCAACAGGGTTCAGGCTCGCTTCTGGACGTAGTCGGTGGACGAAATTCAACACTCGAATTCGCTCTGGTTAAAAACACGCTACCACTAAAATCGATTCTTTTTATGGAGCAACATATCGGTGAGCAACCATTGTTGGACTTTTCAATTTATTCTCTACCTATAGAACAACAAGGTATTTTCAAAGGGCTGCTATTAATCCCAGTTGGAGCCTTAGTTATCGTCTTGCTGAGGGTATTGATTGGGCTTCGAACATCGGGTACTTTTATGCCCGTTTTAATTGCTCTGGCTTTTATTCAAACGACGTTACTGGCAGGGCTAGTTATTTTTATTACCGTCGTGGGGTTTGGTTTATGGATACGCTATTACTTATCCTACCTCAACCTACTGCTGGTGGCGCGGATCTCGGCCGTTATAATCGTGGTGCTTTTACTCATGGCAAGTTTAAGCGTCATTAGTTATAAACTGGGTTTTCATCAGGCATTAACGGTTACTTTTTTCCCAACCATTATTCTCGCCTGGACGATTGAGAGAATGTCTATATTGTGGGAAGAAGAGGGCCCACATGAAGTGCTAATTCAAGGTGGCGGTAGTTTGTTTGCCGCCGTGCTCGTGTATTTATTAATGTCCACAGCCATTGTTGAACATTTAACGTTTAACTTTCCTGAGTTAATGATTAGCTTGCTGGGAATTATTTTAGTTTTAGGTAAATATACGGGTTATCGCTTATTAGAACTATACCGTTTTCGTAGTCTTGGTCGTACTGAATGAAATGGATTTCGCCTAAGGAATTAAAAAAACTAGGCGTATTGGGCATGAATAGCCGCAACGTTGACTACATTGGCCGTTCGAATAAAAGAAGCCTTTTCCCACTGGTTGACAATAAATTAAAAACTAAAAAACTCGCTGAAAAGCATGGAATGTCTGTTCCTGCTCTTTTCGCGATTATTGAAAACCAGCACGACATTCAGTTACTTGACACGCTACTTAGCGGACGGGATAAGTTCGTTATTAAGCCGGCGCAAGGCAGTGGCGGCAAGGGGATTTTGGTAATTTCAGAGCGAACAGGTGATAACTTTATTAAATCAACGGGCGCATCACTTCACCTGCGGGATTTAAAGCATCACGCCACGAACATTCTCAGTGGTCTTTTCAGTTTAGGTGGCCGAACAGACGTGGTCATGATTGAAGATATGATCGTTTTTGATCCGGTTTTCGAACGTTATAGTTATGAAGGCGTTCCTGATATTCGCGTTATTGTTTATAAGGGCTTCCCGGTGATGGCCATGTTGCGTTGCTCGACGCATGAGTCAGATGGCAAAGCGAACTTGCACCAGGGCGCTGTAGGTGTCGGTATAGATATGGCCAGTGGGAATAGCCTGTACGCCGTGCAAAATAATATTCAAATAGAAAAGCACCCCAACACAGGGTTTAATTTTGATGAACTAGTCATTCCCGGCTGGGATAACATACTTCATATAGCTTCTAGCTGTTATGAGATGGTGGGGTTGGGTTATTTTGGTGCGGATATTGTATTGGATAGAAATAAAGGCCCGATGATTTTAGAGCTGAATGCTCGTCCCGGCCTGGCTATTCAGATAGCTAATAGATCAGGCCTGCAGAAAAGGTTATTACAAATTGATCAACTGCCACTTTCTGTTGCGATGAATGTTGATGAACGCGTTAAATTCTCAAAACAAAGCTTTGCCTGACGATGAATAAATTGCTTGGCTAAAGGTAAAAGTTTTTTAATCTAAACTCAAATTTTTAGTGCTAGTAAATACCCTGTGTAATTGCATTACAGGATCGATAAACCGTAACTCTTTCGCCAGTAATTGCAGAGGTTCAGAATAAATATCGGCGGCTTTTGTCTGCAATGCGGGATAATATTTGTCGTTTAATAGCGGCCAGCCCAATGTTTGCATATGCAGTCGCAATTGATGCGTTTTGCCAGTAATGGCTTGCAGTTCAAATATCGCTTTATCGGCCGACTGCGCGAGGCAACGAATGATCGAATGGCTATTCGGCTCACCTTCTGCCAGGCGCATTAAAAAACGCGGCTCGGATTTTACCAGACGGTTTTTAACCTCCCATTGCCGGCCTGTTAAATTCTCACTGGTGTTAACCCTAGCAATGGCGTGATACGTTTTTTGTATTTGGCGGTGTTCGAAGAGCTGATGGTAAAGGTGGCGCGTGGCAGGGTTAACAGAAAACAATACCAGGCCTGCAGTGGCCCTATCCAGGCGGTGCAAAGCCTGTAAAGTATCGATGCCGGTTTTATGCCGTAAACGGTTTTGTAAGCACTCATCAATATAAATTCCGCCTGGCGTTACCGCTAAAAAATGCGGTTTAAAAGCCACTAAAATATGTTCATCCTGAAATAGCACCGTTTCTTCAAACGGAATGTTCGGTTCCAGCTCAACTTCACGGTAATAATAGACGCGTTGCTGTGGTCGAAAGGGCGTCTCGGTGTTGATTAAGCTTTTATCGTGCCAATGCACTTTTCCGCCCGCAACGCGTTGCCGCCAAACCGATGGATTAATATCGGGGAATTTAAGGATTAAATAATCCAGGACACTTACGACACCTGGGTTGCTCTGCGGCAAACTAATTTTAGAAGGATATTTTGAAATGCCCATTTTATGATCTGGATTTTAGCTTATACCAATGAAAAGAACGATTATCAGTCGACGTAGTAAAAACTATCATCACTTAAGTTATGGAAATTTGAACGTACTCGATGATAACTTTTTCGTGCAATTACTGCTTATTAACTTTAGGATTGTTTGAGTTTTAATTTATCGGGGGTGCTGCTGTGAAGGTGATTAATCGAACGGCTATTTACGCAATGATTATGCTGATAGCGGGTCTTGGCATTCCCATTATGGGGGCGTTGAGCGGTGGCCTAGGAGTAAAGCTAGCAAGTCCTGGGCTGGCCTCGTTGATACTTTGCACTGTGGGCCTGGTTATTTCTTTTGGCATTTTGTTTTTGCTTGAAGGCCTGCCTAAAAAGCTGCCCGCAGAACCGGTTCCCATTCACTTCTACCTGGGCGGTTTTTTTATCGTTTTATATACGCTAAGTATTACCTGGGTTGGGCCTCGGTTCGGCATCGGAAATGCCGTTTGTTTTGTGTTACTTGGGCAGCTTATTTCAATGTCTACGATTGATCATTTTGGTCTGATGGGCGCTCCTCGTTCCCCTATTTCTTGGCAACGAGTTATCGGCTTATTATTAATGTCAGCGGGTGTTTTTTTAGTGGTGAAGGGCTTTTGATCCTGTCCCGCTTTAAGGCTTTTTGTTATGCGAATAAGCGGTGCTAATGTAAGAGCTTATTAGAAAATTAGCTCAAACATAAAGTACAAAAAACAAATCAATAAGGAGTAAAAAATGACAATACCTATATGGATGCTATTTGGTTTTGCTATGTGGACGCTAACCGTTCTGCTGGGTAGTGTGGGTGTATATCGTTGGAGTCGTATTTTAACTGGAAAAGTTGCCATTAAAGAATTTCGTGCCGATAAGGTAGAAGGAGACGACTGGTATCTTCGCGCCATGCGAGCCCACGCCAATTGTATTGAAAACCTCCCTGTGTTTGCCGTTATCGTGTTTGTTAGCTTCGTCAGCGGCGCATCTTCTGCAAACCTGGATACCATGGCCGTTGGCGTTCTTGTGGCTCGCATACTGCAATCTACGATTCATATTGCTGCAACGCCAACTAATACCATTGTACTAGTCCGCTTTATTTTCTACCTTCTGCAAGTGATATGTTTTTTTGGTATGGCGGGCGTGATAGTTAACCAGGCGTTATGAGTAAGGGTGACTCTTTATGGAAAAGACGTTGTTAAAACAGATGATGATTGGTCGTTTTTCGAGCGGGCATCAAATTAATCGACAGGAATATTAAGATGGATGTGCTGAATAATACGTTTTTTTACGCAATACTCATGTTGATAGCGGGTATAGGTATTCCTATTATGGGTGCACTGAGTGGTGGTTTAGGGCGAAGATTACAAAGTCCCGGTTTTGCGGTAACCATACTGTTTATTGTGGGTAGTGTTATTTCTTTAATCTATTTGTTTTTTGTTGCAGGCTTGCCTGAGACATTTCCGGTTGAACATATCCCTATTCAATACTATTTAGGCGGTGTTTTTATCGTTTTATATCTGTTCAGTATTACCTGGGTTGGGCCTAAGTTTGGTATTGGAAACGCCATTTGTTTTGTATTACTTGGACAGCTTATTTCTATGACTGTGATCGACCATCTTGGCTTAATGGGTTCATTGCTTTACCCTGTTTCTATGCAACGTATTATCGGTCTGGTATTGATGTCGGCGGGCGTTTTTTTGGTAGTTAAACGGTTTGAATAAATTTTTAGGGTAAGGATAGGTTCAGTTATTAGTTTAATGATCGCGGTGTAAAAGGGTTTTATACTGAACTAATTTAACAAAAAGAATTAGCGAAAACTCAATCAACGTAAGAAGGTATTATATGGCTACTGATTTGCAGTTTGACGATGCGATAAATCGCGCTTTAAAGATGGCGTATCTAACACCAGAAATAGTTGATGCAAGGGCTAAGGTTGTTCAAGCTCTTCACTTACGTGCGGGACAAAAAGTGTTGGATATTGGTTCAGGCCCCGGTTTATTAGCGAGCGATATAGCCAAGCGTGTCGGCGAGGTGGGTGCTGTCGTTGGTATCGATTTGGCTAACAATATGCTGAACTCTGCTAGAGAGCTTTGTGCGGATACGCCCTGGGTTACCTTTGAACAAGCTGATGCGATGTCGTTACCTTTTGACGACAATCGTTTTGATGCGGTCGTTTCTACGCAAGTGTACGAATACGTGCCTGACCTTGAGGCAGCTCTGGTTGAGTTTGCACGAGTACTTCATCCTGGTGGGCACGCCGTGATTGTGGATACAGATTGGGCCTTCCCTTATTGGAATGCTGTAGATTTTACGTTGCATGACCGCATGGTTAAAGCCTGGAAAGGGCACTGTATGCAAGAATCTGTACCGCTACGCCTAGCGGCTGCTATCAAATCAGCTGGACTTCAACTCGTGAAGGTTCAGGCGCTGCCAATTATCAATACCGTGTATGACGAAAATGGCTTTAGCTTTTGGTTGTCCAGCATTATCAAAGCGTTTGCGGTGGGACGTAATGGCATAGAAAAATCCGATGCGGATCGTTGGATCAAAGACTTACATGAGCTTGGACGAAAGGGTGAGTATTTTTTTTGTATCAATAGGTACTTGTTTGAAATAACGAAGTGACTTAATTTGTTTTAAAACGTTTATTGAGAGCAGGTGCCCAGTCAACCTGGAAATTTTATGACGACTTGAATTCTTAAGTTATTGCTGATATGGCCGATAACTATAATTGTCCCCTGAAAACTTAGGAGCCCTATGCCTGTTCAATCATCAACGACATTCAGTCAACAAGTTCAAACGTTAGCCAAAGCGGACGATAAAAAAGCTAATGGCCCCATGGGTTTAGCGGTTTCCGAGTTGGCGCACACTAAAAATACAGCCAAAAAAGAGTTAAACGCTGCAATTCTCGAATCTACTATAAACATTAGCGCGGCTGATTCGCCTCAGGCGCTGGTGTTAAAAACGGCACTTGAGGGTATTAACGAAGCATTAAGCGCTACCCACGGTGATAACGCGATTCAAAATGCTTACGACTCGGGTTTAGATGTAAGCCCCGACGCGACAGCCGAGCGTATTGTTTCGTTAAGTACGGCCTTCTTTTCGTCCTACCAGGATCAACATCCAGAATTGGAGCCTGAGGCGGCACTGATTTCTTTCACGAATCTCATTAAAGGCGGTATTGATACGGGCTTTACTGAAGCGCGCGACATATTGAGCGGTTTAAGCGCGCTAGAAGGTGATATCGCCAGCAATATTGATAAAACCTATGAGTTGGTACAGGAAAAATTAGCCGCCTTTATTGAAAACACAGGGTCGGCTGAAAATATCACCGATGTTGAGGCCTAGTAAAGTCTGGGCAGCAGTGTAGCTCAAAAATAGTGAATAAAAAAAGGAGCGTTGAAACGCTCCTTTTTTTATGTGCCTTCGCTTGATGCGGTATTAACTTTTCGCAGCAAGAAACTCTAAGGTGAGAGCGTTAAATTTTTCAGCGTGTTCCCATTGCGCCCAATGCCCACATTTGCTCAATATATGCAGATCGGCGTTTGGGATGCCCCATAGAAATTTAAGTCCGTGGTCGAGTGGGCAAAAACGGTCATCTCGGCCCCAAATGATAAGCGTTTCCGCTTGAACTTCCTGAAGCCTGGGTGTGAAGTCGGTAACGATGACGCCTGAACTGGCAAAGCTTTTCATGAAGTTTTCGAGGTGTTCAGGCTTTCTCATCATGTTTTCAAAGCGCCCTGCAATCAGTTCATCACTCATGCCGGAAGGATCATAAACGAAGACCTCGATCATCTTTTTCAAGGCGTCCAGAGACGGGTTTTGATACAGCGCAACTAATAGTTTAATACCTTCGAGAGGCATGGGTGAAAACATGCTTTGGCCACCACCGCCAGCGCCCATTAACACCATTTTGTCCAATCGCTCTGGAAACTCTAGTGAAAAGCTCAGTGCGGTAGCTCCCCCCATCGAGTTACCCACCAGGTGTGCCTTTTCTATACCAAGTTCATCCATTAAGCCTTTTGTTGCCCGTGCGTTTAATACATCTCGCGCTAAGTCTGTCACTGTGGCGTCTGATTTATTAAAGCCGGGGCAATCTAACAAGATGGTGCGGTATTTTTTTGAAAACTCATCAATATTACGAGAAAAATTACTCCAGCCAGCGGCACCAGGTCCGCCGCCGTGCAACATGATAACGGTTTCATCACCGCTACCTGCTTCGTTGTAATGCAGATTCATATCCAGATTATTGATGTAAACGCTTTTGCTGGTGCTTTGTTCGCTGAGTGTGCTCATTTTATTATCCTGATGGGTCGCTGGTGTTTTTAAAGCGTGAAATAATACAACACAAGTATAATTAAATGCTAATTTATTGCGTCAATTTTCAACCATAACCAGAGGGATGTAGCCTCAATGAGTGATTAGAAAAACATGGGTGGAAGAGCGGATACCCCAAACCAGTGCCGATGAAAATAAACGAGTATGGCGAATAGAGTAATTCCTATGAATATTGCCCAAACATTCAACTCGTTTAATACTAATTTATTGCGGCCAGAAACAATGGCGGCAAAAGGAATGTACGACGTTTGGCTGGCGAATTTTTGCCATGCATCGCCATAGCGAGTACGGTATTTTCGGTCTAAATTCATTGGCCCAATCAGGCCCTCAAAGGCAATGGTGCCAAAAAGCCAGTGTGAGGCCCAGTCACCGTTGACGATAAAATGAGCCAGGCCCCATAGGCCAAGTGCTATAAGTGCTCCATGTCGCGTAATGCGTATCATACCTTTCGCGCTGACCTGGTCGGGAGGTAGGATGCCGAGGGTGGTGGGATTTTTGTCAAATACGCTCAAGGGTAACATTAGACAAACCAGAAGCATCAGTAGCAGGCTGATTGGTTTTAGGCTGTCAGCGGTACCCCAGGTCGGCTGGTAGGGCGCGTTGGCAAA
>JBLIAQ010000072.1:0-8642 GCA_047634535.1 Cycloclasticus sp. | reverse complement strand
TCGTTCAACCGGCTCAGCGACTTTAGCTTTTGTTTCGCCAGCGTCAAACTCCTCGCCTTCTGGTTCTACAGCCATCGAAACACCTAAAACCATAGTTTCATTCGAGATAACGGGTTCAATTTTCTGCCGTTGCAGGGTGCCGTCAAAACGATCCTCTTTTTCACCCGTTTTCTTTTGAACAGCATCATAGACATAGATACCGACCAGGATAATAATTCCCACCACAAGCAGTATGAGTCTTAATGAATTTTCTTCCATTTTGTTCGTTCCTTAAAAAATTAATTTATCCACATTGAATATCTAGTATTAAAAACGGCAGCGCTTATTATCTATGCTTTAACTGGCGACCATCTTTACCGCCTCTTCTATATCGACAGCGACTAGTCTGGATACTCCTGGCTCTTTCATCGTTACACCCGCGAGTTGATTTGTTATTTCCATGGTCGCCTTATTGTGAGTAATTAAAATCATTTGGACGTTCTCTGACATTTCCTTGACCAACGCCCCAAAGCGACCAACGTTTGCTTCATCTAGCGGCGCATCTACTTCATCCAGCATACAAAAAGGTGATGGATTTAAATCAAAAATTGAAAATACCAACGCCACCGCGGTTAGCGCTTTTTCGCCGCCGGATAACAAATGAATGGAGCTATTGCGCTTACCAGGCGGCCTCGCCATAACCGTCACCCCGGCGTCAAGCAAGTCTTCGCCCGTTTGCTGTAAATACGCGTGCCCACCGCCAAATAGTTTGGGGAAGCGTCGTTCAAAACCTGCATTCACTTTATCAAAGGTTTGTTTAAACAAAAAGCGGCTTTCTTTATCAATTTTTTCTATTGCCGTTTCCAGCGTTTTCAACGCCTCGGTTAAATCATTCTGCTGGCTGTCCAGGTATTTTTTTCTTTCAGACTGAGTTTCATATTCTTCAATCGCGGTCAAGTTAATCGGCCCGAGCCGGTCAATTTTTTCAGCCAGCTTGCTTACTTGTTCTTGCCAGGCTGACTCACTGGCCTCATCCGGTATATTCGCCAGCGTATCCGACAGGGCGATACCCGTCTCCTGCAACTGCTCTACTAACGTCTGCTTCCTGACCAGCACCTCCTGATGATCAACCTTCGCGGCTGACGCGTTTTCTCTCGCCTGTAACACTTGCTGCTCCGACTGATGACGTTTTGCTTCAAGTTCGCGAATCATTTGCTCTGTTGTTTCGGCGGCTGATCTGACTTGCGCGAGTTGATCCTCGATAAGAAGGCGTTTTTTTAGATTTTCTTCCAGCAGCTTTTTTTCTTCGTCTAACGGATCATGAATGAGCTGCAGCTGGTCCGTAAATTCGCTCACTTTTTCAGACGCCAGGGTAATACGCCCTTTCACCATTTGAGTGTTTTGCACCGCCAGCGCCTGTGATGATCGTATTGATTCCAGCTTTAGCATCAAACCATGCGTCAATTCACGGGCAGCATGGACCTGCCGGCGCGCATCATCCAGCAGTGATTTTTTTTCATCTCGTTGCGCCTGTAACGTTCCACGCTGCGTTTCTAATTGCGCAGACTGGACGATAGCTCGCTCGAGTGCTAACTTGCACTCAGACAAGCTCGCAGTAGCTTGCTCAAACTCTTGCTTCGCCTGAACTGAATCGGCGTCAATTTGTTCTAATCTGTGCTGCGCCTGTTGAGCTTTGGTACGGCCTTCGTTCAACTGCATGTTTAATCGTGATAATTGCTTCACCACCTCGGCGTTTTTTTGAGATAAATCGCGAATCTTTTTTTCGGTTTCAGACAGCTCGATGCGCGCGCTTGTCAATGTCTGCTCTTTTAGAGAAATAGTTTTTGATAAGGCCTCGAGGTGTTGAGCCAGCTTGTTTTTCTCTTTTTCTAGCAACAGCACGCTGTCATTATTATCGTCTGGCTTGAAGCAAACGCTATCAGCGTGCAGCCAAACGCCGTCCCGAGTGATCACCGACTCGTGCTCAGCCAGCGTCGATATTAGCGTCCTGGCCTCCGCTATCGATTCTGCAACGTGCACGTGCTTTAACAACACCATCGCCGGCATATCCGCCGTCACCAGACTGGCTAAGGATGTTTTACTGAGTTGATTATTTGCATTGTCCAGGCCTGAGTTAAATAGTGTTAGACCGCCGCTCGGCCACCCGTCAGCCTGATTCAAAATAGCCGTCATATCGTCTACACAAATCGCTTGCAATCGTTTACCCAATACAATTTCAAGCGGTTTTTCCCAGCCGGCAACGACGTCTATTTTTTCAACCAGCGTAGCTGCATTAGTCAGACCCATATCAGCCAGCCATTGACTCGCGTTCTGATCAGCATCAGCCAGATTGGAGCGCAAAAGAACGACTATCGATTCTAGTCGTCCTGCCAGTCTTGCGTACTCAGAACGCAGTTCTGATAATAACTCACCTTCGGTATAAATAAATTGCTGAGTAACGGACGCAGCTTGCTGGTTCGTTACTAATAAAGCCTGCTCTTTTTGCTGTTGAGCCTCAAGCGCATCATGTTGTTCTTGCAATGCTACTGAGCCATTATCATGCAGTATTTTTTGCAGCCTAGCCCGCTCTTCATTGACGGTGGCTAAACCTTGTGTCGATTTAAACAGTTGTTTTTCCAGCTGGTCTATTTTTATCTTCTCAACGTCAATCGCTCTTTTGGGCTCGGCTACGCGATAGGTAAAGTCATCCCATTTTTTTTGCCACTCACCCAACGAGAATTCCGCCTCAATTAAAGATTGCGCCAGCAGGCTCTCTTGCTGTTTTGCTTCTAACAGGGCCTGCTCGCTTTCTGCTATTAAATCGTCAAGTTCTGCTGACTTGCCTTTGCCGTCAGCGAGCTCTTGCTTTGATAACGAGAGCATAGTCTTGTAACGCTCGAGCTCGGCGTGGAACTGCTCTTTTTTAGCTTGTTGCTGCTGTAGAGCTTGTTCTGATTTGGCGATATCAGAACCTACCGCATAGAACGTGGCTTGCACTTCATTTAAGGTTTCGCGCTGCGCGTTATACTTTTCGCGCTGCAGAGTGGTGTTTTTTTCAACTTCACGCTGCATTGCCAGCGCTTCATCAATCTTCAGCTGTAGCGTTTGCAGCTTTTGGTGCTGCCTCTCGTCGTGCTCGTTTAATGCCTGCCAACGCAAAGCAAGCAGTTGGGCTTTTAGCTGACGTTCCTGCGTTTTTAATTCCTTGTATCTCTCAGCTGTACCCGCCTGGCGTTTCAGGTGACGACATTGCTTTTCAATTTCTTCGCATATATCGGCGATACGCTCGAGGTTTTCTCGCGTACGTCTGATCCTGTTTTCGGTATCGCGGCGGCGCTCTTTATATTTTGATATCCCTGCTGCCTCTTCCAGAAACACCCTTAATTCATCCGGCTTAGCTTCAACTATACGGGATATAGTGCCTTGCTCAATGATGGCATAGCTGCGTGGACCAAGCCCCGTACCGAGGAATAAATCCGTGATGTCTTTTCGACGACAACGCGTACCATTAAGGAAATAGACCGACTGGCCTTCACGGTTAACCTGTCGTTTCAGAGAAATTTCACGATAAGCGGCGAACTCCCCCGTTATTGTGCCGTCACTATTATCAAAAAATAACTCCACGAACGCTTGCCCAACGGGTTTTCGAGTCGTTGATCCGTTAAAAATAACGTCTGCCATTTGGTCTCCGCGAAGGTGTTTAGCAGAGCTTTCTCCCAGCACCCATCTAACGGCGTCAATCACATTCGATTTACCGCAACCATTTGGCCCCACAATACCCACTAAATCACTCGCGAAAGGGATCGTTGTCGTATCAACAAATGATTTAAAACCAGATAGTTTTATTTTTTCCAAACGCATCAGCTAACGATACATGATTGTGCTTTTTTCATAAAGATGACTGAGGTGTTTTTATTACTTATAACAGGCTATTTAACTATCAATTTCATATTCGTTGTAAAATTACCCTTTTAAGACAATTTGACTACATACCATGAGCACACAAGCCAGTACTGACCTTGAGACCTTTCCCAATCCAAATATCGAACGCGATTACACGATTCGAATAGATACACCCGAATTTACCTGCTTATGCCCAAAAACGGGGCAGCCTGACTTCGCCACTTTGTCGCTTGAATACGTGCCTGACAACAGCTGTATAGAACTGAAGGCTTTTAAGCTTTACGTCTGGTCTTACCGGGACAAAGGCGCGTTTCACGAGGCCGTTACCAACCAGGTTCTTGATGATTTAGTTAAGGCCTGCGAGCCACGTTTTATGCGTTTATCGGCTGAATTTAATGTCCGCGGCGGCGTTTACACGACCGTTGTCGCCGAATATAAAGCCGACGACTGGCAGCCTTCTACTCCTGTTCAACTGCCTTAACAGAAGAAGTTTGTTAGCGTCGTCCTTCCCGGACGAAAAAACACTTATCCATTCAGTTTCAATTCATCCTTAACCGTTATCCTGTAGCTGTAAGTTAACCACACTGCTATTGCAGTTAAGGATGATAAGCATGAATAGATTAAGCACATCAATAATAGTTATTTTTTCTGCCTTGTTCTTTATCAGCAGCTCTGCATTTGCTGAAAGAAGATATAACGATAACGATCGTTATTCAGCTTATTCGTATAATCAGCAACACACTCAGCATCAAACCAAATTGAGTGCTAAGCGTTCGCATTATCAACAACAAAATCATCACTACCAGAAACAGGACCACCACTCAAATTTTGGCCGCCATCAGCAGCACTATACAAAACGCCATCACCGGCCTAAGCATTACGGCCACGGCTATAAACACAAGCAAGCAAGGTATTCAAATTATTATTACCCAGGCCAATACGCGCAACGGGTTGTAAGAAATCAACACGCGTTAAATAGCGGCTTAAACATTTACTTGCACTTTTAATCCCTCCCCCGTGAGATTCTTTCTCACGTACTCAAAGGCGGACATATGTCCGCCTTCTTTTTTGCCTCGAGATTAAGGGGTCAAAACCCTGTTATTTACAACAAGGATTGCAGTAGTTTGTTTAAACGATGGACGAATGTAGCCGGGTCTTCTAATTGACCACCTTCGCTTAACAACGCCTGTTCAAATAATAAATGCGCCAAGTCTGAAAAACGTTCGTCATCTGCTTCGTCTTTTAAACGCTGAATCAGCGCGTGATCCGCATTCACTTCAAACGTGGGTAAACTCGCCGGCATCTCTTGCCCTGCCGCCTTCATGATGCGCTCCATATGCGCGCCCATTTCATGCTCATCGGCCACTAAACAGGCGGGAGAGTCGGTTAAGCGAGAGCTAAGGCGAACCTCTTTGACTTTGCCGTCCAGTACTTTCTGGATTTGTTCCAGCACGCTAGTAAGCGTTTCGTCGTCTTTTTTATCGGTTACTTTTTCGTCTTTCTCATCGTCCTTTTTGATCGCATCGAGATCCAAATTACCTTTCGCAACAGATTGTAGCGACTTACCTTCAAATTCAGGCATATGTTGCACTAACCATTCATCTACATGGTCGGTTAATAGCAGCACTTCAATACCTTTCTTTTTAAACACTTCAAGGTGCGGGCTGTTTTTAACGGTGCTATAAGCGCTACCGGTTAAATAGTAAATCTTATCCTGGCCTTCCTGCATGTTTTCGATGTACTTAGCCAACGTAACGGTTTGTTTACCGTCTGTCTTAGTCGACGCAAAGCGTAAAAGTTTCGCTATGCGGTCTTTGTTTTTATTGTCCTCAATCGGCCCTTCTTTTAAAACGGCGCCAAATTCGTTCCACAAGGTATCGAATTTTTCTGGCTCTTTTTTAGCCAGGCTTTCGATTAGCGCTATCACTTTTTTAACCGCGCCAGACTTTAACGAGTCTATTTGCTTACTTTGTTGTAATAACTCGCGAGATACATTCAACGGCAAGCTATCAGAATCAATAACGCCCTTAACAAAGCGTAGGTAACGCGGCATTAACTCACCGCCTTCCATAATAAAGGTGCGTTTCACGTAGAGCTTAACGCCACCTTTTGCGTCCCTGTCCCACATATCGAAAGGCGCTTTTGAAGGGATGTACAGCAGCATGGTATATTCATTTGTGCCTTCAACCTTGCTGTGTGTATGCGCGAGTGGATTTTGATAATCGTGTGACGTTTGTTTATAGAATTCGTTGTAATCTTCTTCTTTTAGTTCGTTCTTGGCTTTCGACCATAACGCCGTCGCGCTATTGATGGCCACTTCGTCAGGCTCATCCTTTTTTTCTTCATCCTTATCTTCATTTTTCATCAAGATGGGAATATCGAGGTGTTCCGAAAACTTATGAATAATGGCCTTTAAACGGTAACTTTCGAGAAATTCATTTTCACCTTTTTTAAGGTGCAAAATAACGTCTGTGCCACGCGTGGGTTTTTCCGTTGTTTCGATGCTATATTCACCTTCGCCAGCCGATTCCCATTTTACCGCTGAGGTTTTATCTTCGCCCGCTTTGCGCGTCACCACCGTTACTTTGTCGGCAACAATAAAACTGGAATAAAAACCCACACCAAATTGACCAATCATTTGGCTGTCTTTGCTTTCATCACCGGTTAGTGATTCGAAAAACTTTTTAGTGCCTGAATGGGCAATCGTGCCGATATTTTTCTTAACTTCATCCGTCGTCATGCCAATGCCGTTATCAGAAATCGTTAGCGTGCGCTTTTTTTTATCTACCGTTAATCTAATTTTTAAGTCGCCATCGCCTTCATAAAGGCCATCATTGGACAACGCGGCAAATCGTAACTTATCGGCGGCATCCGATGCGTTTGAAACTAACTCACGCAAAAAGATTTCTTTATTGCTGTATAAAGAATGGATAACCAAATCCAGAATCTTTTTTGTTTCGGTTTCAAAACCTAGTGTCTGCTTATCGCTTTCTTGTTTTACTTTGCTCATTGAAATTAACCCCATTAAATCAAAAATTATTATCTAGTGTTAGATTATGGGGTCGTGCGGGAGGTTTTCAAGTGTTAAGTTAAAACAGTTGAAAATTTCTGACTCAACGTCTAAAGCAAAACCTTATTCCAGGCTGATGTTGCGACTGGAATATCACTGATTTAAAAGGAAGACCTCTTATTCAACGAGCTTTGTAACCGTGCTCAGAAGCCTATTGCTGACTACTTAAGTTTTTAATTAACCTATCAAAATTTCTTAACGATCGTTTAATCCCAATGATGCTATAACTCTCCAGCTGGTTTTCTAAATCGAGCGCGTACTCTTCAAGTAATAAAATAGGATAACGGCTAGAAATTTCTTGAACATCCCAAGAAAACTGGCTGGTCTCCGTTAAGTCATTACTCTCTTTCAATATGCCACACCTGTCAGTCAATTCACTCAGCTCAATGACAGCGGGGATCAAGTATTCGATTTCTTTATCTGAAAAATGGATCTCATCTAAGGTTTGATTGTTAGTTAGGGTTTTCTCGATAGGTAGAAAGCGGGCCACCTCCTCAAACAAAGTGCTTCTTAGAACAGGTTTTCTTAAGTAGCCATCAAATAAATCGGTTTCTTCTTTAACGCTTTCAGTAAGGGCAGAAGCGGATAATACGATGATCGGCGCTTTTGAGAATGATTTAATTTTTTTCGACGCTTCATAGCCATCCATCACAGGCATTTTAATATCCATTATAATAAGGTCAAAATGTTGAGCCTTCGCTATGTTGACCGCTTGCAATCCATTCTCTGCTTCTGTCGCTTTTAACCCAGCGCTTTCAAACAGGCTCATTAACAAATGCCTATTATCGGCCACGTCATCGACGATGAGCACCTGACTCGAACAAAATCTAATATCGATATCGTTATCAATATGATCATCGGCATCGGGGACTCTAATCGAGGCAACATCAACTTCGCTCAGTCGAATTAAAAAGCTGGTACCCACTCCAGGCTCACTCCTAAATGAAATATTGCCACCCATCGCCTCAATCAAGCGTTGGCTTATGGATAATCCTAGCCCGGTGCCACCATAACAATTAACATCTTGACCTTTAGCTTGTCCAAAGTCTTCAAATATTTCCGACTCCTGCCCTTCAGCAATGCCTATACCTGTGTCTTCTACTTCTATCAGCAAATCAAATTTGCTATGAATGACGTCTTCATTTTCAGCCACTACGTTAAGACGGATATGCCCGTACCCGGTAAATTTAACGGCATTGCCGACGAGGTTCAACAAAACCTGTCTTAAACGCGTTGCATCAATATAAATACTATTGGGTACTTTAGGATCAATGTCTAGAATGAAATCAAGGTTTTTCTGCCTCATTTGCACCATAAAAATATTGCCAATCTCGTTAAAAAAATGCTGTGGGTTACACGCTTTTTTCTCCAGTCTAAATTTCCCCGCTTCAATTTTAGACAAGTCTAGAATGTCGTTAATGATAGTTAATAAGTTATTACCCGCTAAGTGAATGGTTTTAACAAAGGATTTAAGTCTTTGTCCTTCGACTTCCTTTTCAAGAAGTTCTGTAAAACCGATAATGGCATTCATCGGCGTACGTATTTCATGACTCATATTAGATAAAAAATCTGATTTCGCTTTACTAGCCGCTTCAGCGTTTTCTTTAGCTTCAGACAGTTGTTGTTCGAAGATTTTTTGTTCGGTGATATCGATCATTGAGCCACTGGTTCGGTAAGCCCTGCCATCATC
>JBLIAQ010000071.1:0-8704 GCA_047634535.1 Cycloclasticus sp. | reverse complement strand
TTTTATTTCAACGCGGACAGGATGAAACTGCAGTTATAAGGCGGGAAGCTCTATATTGAGTAGCTCGTTGGTTTTAATTAAATTGTTTACCGGTGGCGTGTCTGGTACTAATCGGCTTAACTGTTTAAAGTATTTGCGGACGTTGCGAACATAAACAACAGACTCTTGTCCTCGAGCGCGACCGTATTTGGTTTTTTGATACCACGTTTTCTCTTCAAGAAGGGGCAGGTGCTGTCGTACGTCAACCCACTTATCTGGGTCGCTACCTTGTTGCTGAGTTAAAACGCGGGCGTCTTCCAAATGACCAAGGCCAATATTATAAGAAGCGAGAGCCATCCAGGTTCTATCAGGATTGTTGATTCGTTCAGGGATTCTTTGTATGCGAGAAAACAAGTAACGCGCGCCACCTTCGATGCTCTGTTCAGGGTCTTGTCGGTCGGTGACGTCCAATTGTTCTGCGGTTGAATTAGTCAGCATCATAACGCCGCGAACGCCTGTGGGTGAGACCGCATTTTTATTCCAATGAGATTCCTGATACGCGACAGCTGCGAGTAACCTCCAGTCGATAGCGTGTTTTTCTGCCGCACGTTTAAAATAAGGTTTTAACTTAGGTAGCCTGCTTTTTACGTGTCGTCTGAACGTACAAATGCCGACGTAACTCAAATTTTTTGAGTGGCCAAAATATTTATCCTGCAGTTGTTCAAGTAGCCCATTATTTTTAATTTCGGCTAGAAATTTAACGGCCTCGTTGTACAGGCTGTGGTCATCGTTTTTCGGAAAAGCCCACGCAACTTTTTCAGGCTTGGAAATATTAAATGCAACGTTTAATTTGGGAAATTTATCTCGAAATATTTGAAATTGATTAGAGTCGGTGATGGTGTAATCTAACAGGCCGTCGTTGACCATCGAGAGTAATTCTAAAGGGCTGGCATTCGATTCTATCCAGTCTAATGATGGGTGGGACTGCTTTAAAAGCTGCAGATTTTCGGCGTGACTTGAACCCTCAAGTACTTCAAAAAAACTACTGTTAAGGTTGTTAATAGACCTCTGGCGTCTGGTTCTGTAATGGTATATCAGCTGCTGGGTCACCTCATAATATGACGGTGTAAAGAGTAACGTTTTCTGGCGTTCCAGCGTTATGCTGAGGCCAGCTGCAGCAAAGTCGGCCTCATGTTCAGGGGTTAGTTTCAAGATATTTTTGAAGTCGCTCGGTAAGATAAATCGAGCCTTAACGCCCAGTTTCTCAGCAAACAAAGTTACTAACTCGTATTCTAAACCGCTGACATTGCCATTGGTTTCGTTGTAACTCATCGGGCTGGAGCGCGTAAGTACGACTATTTCACCGCGTTCAATCACCGAATTTAAGGCAGTTGTCTTTTTAGTGCAGCTAGATAAAAAGATGAGGGCAGAGAGGGTGAGAACTTGCAGGCAAAGAAGACGTTTATTCATAGCTAATAGATTAGCCTAGTTAAATTAAATAGTGCCGTTTTTAATACGGAGAAGTCAATAAAGTTAATTCAGTACAATTGAGCTAAACATTACTTGGTAAAATAAAAAGAGTCTAGTATACCCTGCCGGTATTGTTCCCAGGCTCAGGGCACTTCTGCTGTTGAGTTTTTCGGTAGAGTGGTGCGCACGCTATAGAGTACCCCGATTAGGCAGTATACTAGAGTCAAATGACATATAATCGAGCTGTAACATTTACCTGAGAGGACAATTTGTGATTAAAACAATTTATGGAATATTCATTTTTCTTGTTTCGACATTAGCCTGGGGCCATGGTGGTGTGTCCAATGACGGCAACCAGTGTCGATTAAGTGTTGGCCCTTACTTGATGAACTTTTCGGGCTATCAGCCTTCTGGTAATCTTTCTGAACGATTTTGTGATGATATGCCTACTGTGGGTAAGTCGATTATTGTTCTGGATTTTATCGACAATAAATTACGTGATATGGCAGTAAGTTTTAGAGTGATTAACTCTGATACAGCGCCATTGGGTACGGCAGATGATGGTAAGGTTAATGATGCAGAATTGGCGCAAGAGGCGCTGTTCGAAATGCCTTCCAAGCGTTACGGATCAGGAACGATGACGATTACGCAAGAATTTAAAGAGAAAGGACACTTCGTTGGTTACGTGATAGTAGAGGACGAAAATGAGAAATTTATATCTCGTTTTCCATTTTCAGTGGGTTATGAAAACGACGGTATCCCTAAAGCATTACGCATTCCCATCGCAGTGTTCATCGTGGTTATTATCACTATGATCTGGTTTGCACTAAAGAAACCGGCGGTAGTGACTGAAAAGAAAGAAAGTTAAGCCAGAACGGGATGTTTATGAAGAGGTCTTCAATAGTCGTATTACTATTAAGCGCAATACTATTGAGCATTATTGCGGTTTTTCTTTACGATCCGTACCTGTTGTATGCCAGATTTTATGAGTATACGGGTATGCCGAACTATCAGGCAGCACCAAACTCCAAGCCAAAGCCCGATATTGGCAAAATCACGGTATGTGATGAGCAATACCCCGAGTGGCGTAAGCCTTACACGATTGGTGGCATAGATATTCAAGCCTCAGACGCCTGTAATCCTGATAACCCTTATGAAGTAGCGGCGTTTGTGATGGGTACTAATAACGTCATTATGCCGGTATTGATGCGTACTCAACTGGCAGATGACGCAGTAGTAAAAACCAATGATATTGACGGTGATGGTGACCCTGACGATATTACCATTAGAGTAGAAGTTGCCGAACTAAATGGTCGTTCACCCGATGGAAAGGAACTGATACCTGGTTTCGAAATAGCGCCTGGCATCACCCCTGGTGCCTGGGTATTCGCACCTAAGAGCCGTGGTATGGCGACGGTTAATCGGGTCGATTTGACGGCAAACCATTTGTTGAGATTGCCATCGGCACCGATTCGAGTTGAAGAAGGCGATAATATAACGCTTATTTTAGAGAACACGCATTATTTCCCGCATACCATTCACTTGCACGGCGTTGACCATACCTATTCCAATAACGACGGTGTGCCGCAAACCAGTGAAAAGCTGACGATGCCGGGCGAGCAACACGTTTATAAAATCAAACCGCGGCATGCAGGGACGATGCTGTACCACTGTCATGTTCAAGTGCAAGTTCATATGATGATGGGTTTACAAGGGCTGTTTATTGTTGAAGAAAATAAACCCAATAATTGGGTTCAAACCTTTAATGTGGGTGCCGGAAAAGTAAGAAAACCGTCTGTCGGCGTACTTGAAAACTATGATCAAGAATATGATCTACATTATCAGGCTATTGATACCTCGTTAAATAACTTGATTCAGACCAGTAATGACCCGCGTCAACTGGCAAAAAAAATGAACCGTTTATACGACATAACGGATGGTACAGACGATTATTTTATGCTTAATGGTCGTTCTTTTCCTTATACCTTAAGAGAGTCACTCATTACGGTTGAACCTAATCAACACACCAAGCTGCGCGTAGTGAACGGTACGCCAGAAATGCTTGCGCTTCATACCCACGGGCATAAGGCCACGATTACCGCCTATGATGGCGTGGATGTAAATCCGTTGGCGCAAATAACCCGTGATGTTTATGATGTTGCTCCTGCTCAACGCATCGATTTAGATCTTTATACCAAGGATGATGGGCTGCATAGTTATGGCGAGGGTGTTTGGTTAATGCACGATCACGCCGAACGCGCCATTACCACTGATGGCATAGCACCGGGTGGTAATATTTCGCAAATCGTGTATCGAAAGTATCTGAATAAAAACGCAATGGCTAGCGGCGAAGGCGAAGACGTCAGCCCCTATTTCAGTCCGGAATATTACAAGGGAAACCTGCCGACGTGGATGGCTGCGGATGTTTTTGGCTTTTTTGATGACGTTGGCGAGCGAGGCATAGAGTCGTACAAAGACGTCTTGCTGGTAATAGTGCTGGGCATGTTACTGGCGGTATTATTACTATTATGCAAGGCCCTATATAGCTGTTTTTATGCAGGTGTGGTCAAGATAAAAAATAAGAGATCATCATGAGATCTACGGTACTTTTATTATTACTCTCGTTATTTATCACGTCGTCCTACGCGGGGATGCGGATGGGTGATTGGGGTATGGTGATGAATGAAAATATCGAGCAACTTCCGCAGGGTTGTACATCAGTTGCCGGTGAAGAAAAAATAACCATAAAGGCCGGTAGAGAGTACGCGAAAGAATTCCCGGGCACTATTTTTGGTTATAGCGAGCATGAATTCAGCTTTCCAAAGTGTACGCGAGTAAAGGTTACGTTTATTAATGAAGATAAAATCCGTCATCAGTTTATGATTCATGGTTTACCCGCTTATCTGCATCCTCAGGGTATGTTTCATATGGAGTTATATGGAGAGGGTGAAATAACGGGTACTTTTATTACCCCTAATGTAGAAGAAACCTATTTAGCGCATTGCGACGTTGCGCAGCATATGGAAAAAGGTATGAAAGCCCAGGTTAAAGTTGGCGGGGGTAATGGTAACCTACCGTCCATTCCGGGTATTTCAGGTCAATTAAATCGGGATAAATACGAGTTTGATTCGAGTGTTGAAAACACGCTACTGACGATTTTCTTGCTATTGTTAGGCTTCGTGAGTTGCCTGTTTTTGTTTATTTGGCGCAAAAAATAGCACAGATTTTTGATGTTCGATGAGTTGCTTGAAAATCAGGGTGCTGTCGGGTTGTTTATTAGCGCATTTGTGTCGTCAACGCTCGCGCCTGGTGGATCTGAAGCCGTCTTAGCCTATCTGATTGTTGATGGTCAATACAACTCATTTTATCTGGTACTGCTGGCAACGTTGGGAAATACGCTTGGCGCTTTAACGACGTATTACCTCGGTTATATCGCCTCGTCTAAGTTGCAGGCTAAAAAATCTAAAAAGAAACATTTCGACAAGGCGTACGAGCTGATTCAGCGCTACGGTAGCGCGGCACTGTTATTTAGTTGGTTCCCTGTAATAGGTGACGTGCTTTGCTTAGCGGCCGGTTGGATAAAGTTAAACCTTATAAAATCACTGTGCTTTATTACTCTGGGAAAATTTGCTCGGTATTATTTAATCTCACTCACGTTGAGTTAATTCATTATGTCTAAAAGTTTACCAGAAACCATTTTTGTAGAAGTAGATATCGATCATCGTACTAATAATGGTGACGATCTAAGGTCTGATATCGCCGATTATTACGATCAAAGTTATTGGGATTACAGGACTTCCTGGTTAAACAGCAAAAACTTAGCCATTCATTACGGCTACTGGTCAGAGGGTACGCAATCACACAGCGACTCCCTGTTTGAAATGAATGAGATGTTGGCCAAACAACTTAATTTAAAGGCTGGAGATCACGTTCTGGATGCGGGTTGTGGTATTGGAGGAAGTTCGATTTGGCTGGCTGAAAAATTCGGCGTTAAAGTAACCGGCATTACGATATCGGCAACACAAATTGAGCAAGCTGAAAAAAATGCTAAAAAACGAGGCGTTGATCAGCTGGTCAGCTTTAAGCTCGAAGATTACACCCAGACGTCTTTCAAAGACGCTTCCTTTGATCACGTATGGGGGCTGGAAAGTATTTGTTATGCGCTGAAGAAGTCAGACTTCGTTAAAGAGGCTTTTAGAGTGTTAAAAGAAGGCGGAGGGCTTGCTGTAGCGGATGGCTTCGCCAATACGAGAGAGTTAAAACCAGAGCAGTGGAAACACGTTTTAAAAGTGTTAAATGGCTGGTCGATGCCGAATATGTCGACAGCAGGTGAGTTTGAAAGCTTTATGCTAGCGGATGGGTTTACTGATGTAAGTTTCACGGATATTACTAACAATACACTACCGTCTTCGAAACGGCTTTATTACACGGCGTTATTGACCTATCCAATGGAAAAAATTATGAGCTGGTTGCGGCTAAGAAGTTCGGTACAAAGTGGTAATTTTAAGGCCTGTTTTGGTCAGTATCACGTATTACACGATGGCATAGGTTGCTATGGAATTTTTTCGGCAAAAAAACCGCATAAGGATGCGTAACATCAGTTTCATTACCATTACTGTATAGGACTCGCTTTAAAAATTCTGCCGTTATAGTCGTCGCTTAAATAGATGCTTCCATCTGTATCCTCTGCAATATCAACGGGTCTTCCAGTGACGCGTTCGTTACGCTCAAAGCCGCTGATAAAATCACGTTGCGTGATCTTCATGTCGTCTGAAAAAGACAGCGCGACAACTTTATAACCCGACTTTTTTGATCTATTCCACGAGCCGTGTAAGGCGACTAAAGCGGTGCCGTAGAGCTTGGGGTTATGTTTTAAAAATAACAG
Source organism: Cycloclasticus sp. (assembly GCA_047634535.1). Taxonomy (GTDB): domain Bacteria; phylum Pseudomonadota; class Gammaproteobacteria; order Methylococcales; family Cycloclasticaceae; genus Cycloclasticus. The sequence goes on along the minus strand of JBLIAQ010000071.1, from coordinate 2,370 downwards.
GCTTAAGGGCGCGCTGTGGGCTGTTAATTGGTGGATGGGCGGCGTTGTTAACAGTTGGGCTGGTCGGTATTTGGCGTAATCACTATCGACTAATTTTTCACCGTATTCGTAGGGCCAGCCATAATGAGCGCCGCGGTTAATCTGATTTAGCTCTTCAGGTGGTATATCGTCGCCTAAGTAATCACGGCCATTATCTACACCGAATAATAACTTTGTTTTCGGCTGCCAATCAAAACCGACGGTATTGCGCAGCCCCGTGGCAAAAATAAGCTCATTCTTTCCATCTAAATCATACTGAAGAATGCTGGCCCTTTTGGGAGAATTTTCAATGCATGCATTACAGCTTGAACCGACGCTGACGAATAGCTTGCCGTCGGGACTAATTTTAATATTTCGTGACCAGTGATTGCCGCCGCCGGGAAATTTATGGCTGATAATTGTACGTGGTGTATCAATGAGTTTGCGTTGTCCGGCGTTATATCGAATACGCAGTACGGAGTCTGTTTCGGCAATATATAACCAGCCTTTGTGCAGCGCTAAGCCATAGGGGCCATTAAGTCCTTGAGCCAGCAATAACCGACCGTCAGAACGTCCGTCGTTATTGTCATCTTTCAAAATGAGCTGGAGGGTGCCCAATTTAGGCTGTGAAATAATTAAATCCCCCGTTTGGCTAATCACCATCGTACGTACTTTGGGGATATTGTCGGCGTAAATAGACAGCTTGAAACCGTCGGCGACCGTTAAATGGTCGAGGTTGTGTTGTTTAGTAAAGGGTTTAATAAATTGAAAGGGGTGGTTGATTGAATATTTTTGCAGAAATATAAAGCCAGAAAATACGCTGATAAGGATGAAAAATAAAAGGCCTGTATGATGAAATTTCATATCAAGCCGCCATTTATTGTTGATTAAAGAACTCGATCAACAGATGGTTTTTGTTTGGCCACTGGGCGTGACCGCCTGCTGATTCGCAAAAATAAGTTTTGGCAGATTCGGCTGCGCAGTTTTTGTAGCTCTGGCAGCCGTTGGCGTCCTTTTCGCTTAGTTCGCTACTACACTGGTTGCAATTTGCCCACCAATCGGCGGCCTGTTTTCCAAAACCCTCGAAGTGTGAGTCATCGATATTGTGGAAAACCATTACGGGCAAGGGTGAAGGGCAAGCGTATTGCTTCAAGCCCTCACCATCTATACCAGCAGCACTGGGGGCGATAGCGGTCGGTTTAGCCTTGGATGACGGTAAAAAAGCGAGCGCATTTGAAATCGTTCCACCGTCAGAGTGACCGGTGTAATAAATGCGTGATGAATTGACGCACCATTTGTTTGCCACGTCTTGAGGAATCGCGGACAGACGTTCAATGGCTTTTAACGATAAACGTATATTGTCGGCATAGGCAATAATATAGCCCGCTTCAGTTGCTTCTTTGGTGAGGTGCACGAGCCGTTCCGAGCGATGCGCATTCATACCCGCAGGAGCGAATACCACGATGAGTGGGTGAGCTACGCTGGCCTTATAGTTGCTGGGAGTTCTGAGATTGTAGCTGGCGCCAGTAGCTGCTTTGTTTGCATCGGTAGAACCCGCTGCGCCCATTTTTTCATCGCTGGCGCAGCTGGCTTTGACAGTATCCGAGTATTCGAAGGGTGCGGCTTGTAATAGAACAGGGTCAACCGGTGTGCCACAGGCAGTGATAAATAGTAGCAATACAAAGATAAGAGTAATGCGCACCAATACCTCCGAAAAACTGATCTATTGAACCTTTATAGCTGCCAGTTTTATTTAATAATAGGGTCGAGTTCTCCGGATTCGTATCGAAGAACCATCTTTTCTAAATCTATGGCCTTTATCTTGCTCGCCTGACCTGAGGTACCAAACGAGTTCATGCGAGCCTCACAAATGCTCAGCATTGCGTCGGTAGAAACCTTTAAGAATTTTCTTGGGTCGAAATTTTTGGGGTTTTCAATTAAATGTCGCCGAATGGCACCGGTACTTGCTAAACGTAAGTCGGTGTCGATATTAACTTTACGAACGCCGTGTTTAATGCCTTCTTGAATTTCTTCTACCGGTACGCCGTAGGTTTGGCCTAAATCGCCGCCATGATCATTCACAATTTTTAACCAGTCTTGAGGCACAGATGAAGAACCGTGCATAACGAGGTGGGTGTTGGGAATGCGCGCGTGAATCTCTTTAATGCGTTGAATAGCGAGCGTATCACCGGTAGGTGGTTTGGTGAACTTATAGGCGCCGTGACTCGTTCCAATAGCAATAGCCAGTGCGTCAACGCCGGTTTTCTTAACGAAGTCTGCGGCCTCTTCTGGGTCGGTTAGCATTTGATCGTGTGTCAGTTTGCCAGCCGCGCCAACGCCGTCTTCTTCGCC
>JBLIAQ010000070.1:0-8764 GCA_047634535.1 Cycloclasticus sp. | reverse complement strand
TACCGCCTAACTCACGGATTAACCCCAATCGTTATTTACCAAAAGAACGCATGTACTGTACGCTAAACTGTTTTTCTTTAACCAGTTCAGGATCAACAATACCTTTGAACTGGCCGGTTGTACAATGCATAGATTGAACGTCCATCATGCCGAAAGCGTCATCAATTGACACGCCCGTTCCCTTATTAATAGGTAAGTGAGTATCGGGGTGCGCCTGGCCGATCATCCAGGATTTCCAGTATTTTCCCTGACGATCATAAATGATGGTTCGCGGCAATGTGAATGTTTGTGCGTCTATATAGTGAACACGCTTACTGATTGGATGATTTGGGTCAACCGGATCAGATTCAAGGACATACACTTTTCTTAACGAGTACGTCACATTGGGAAAACAACCGCCTTTGCCATGAAAATCAGTGTATGTATATCCATCGCTTTCGTTGAATTCAGCTGTACGATTTTGTTTGGAAGAATCATACATGGGCAGCAACATATTTCGTGTGCCTTTGTACGTCCAGTTCATATCTGAAATACGGCCGTTATAGCCTTCAAAATCTTCGATCATAAGATCAGAACCAAGAAAAGAATCCGTTACCTGCCCGGTCGCTAAACGGCGTACTCGACGTTGAAAACCAAGGTATAACCACGCATTGTCGCGCTTCAGATCATCTTGATTGCGCTGTATCAACAACTGGGTGTTCTTAACGTCAAACGGCTCCTCAACATTCAGGTAAATACCACGAAACAAATTACTTGGATTCGGTAGTATTTCTGGATTAGGTTCGTGGTTCACACGATGAGCAAAGTTTAAGAAGTAAAAGTTGAACTTGATATTTCGTTCAATTTTACCCGTATCCATATTGCGATACTTCCAATAGAAAGGTGAGATGGCGGCGCCATCACCCCAGTTATAACCATACTGATAGTTCCAGGCTAATTTTTCACCCGCACGCGGATCATCCAAGCTAGGTTCGTCAGGGAACGCACGCCCAGCTATATAACCTTCAATCTCTCCAGTTTTAGCACCTAATTTTACGTTTTTAGCTCCCGCTTTAGTCGCATCGATGTAACCCTGGTTCAAGACAAAGTCCAAAGGCTTACCTACGGTAATTTCAACCCAACCGTCTTTAATGTGTTGAATCATCTCGGGGTCTAGTACGTCTTTTGCTGCATCTACATTAGCCTTGTTGATAACCATACCCGGCGTAACCCCAACAGCGGTCGGAAAACCAGCCTTATACGGTTTAAACGAGTTATCGATATCCGCATCGGTCACCGCCGATGCACTCGCTGCTACGCCTAATAAGGTAGCGGCGAATAAACTTTTTGAAAATATTTTCATTTTAAAAATCTCCTTAAATCAATTCTTATCTCATGTTGAAAGCTTCGTTAAAGCGGCCTGTTTGAGGCCGCTTTATCTCACTCTAGAAACGATAACGAAGTGTCACCTGAATTTCGTCTTCTTTTTGTGCCATACCGATAGGACCCGAACGGAAACGGCCTAGTGGTTCGAAGCCTCCTAAACCAATATCACCAGCATCCGCATTCACACCATCCCAGTTATCATGCAAAGGTGTTGCTGTATAAGGCGAGAACGGGTTACATGTACGACAATCAGAAAACTCACGCGCACCTGTTCCAAGCTTTATATTAGCAGCTACTTGTAAGCGCCAATTATCGCTAATCAACCAATCCACTGAAGGTGACACAACATAGGCTTTAGCACTCCAGTCATAGGCTGAAATAACCTGTGGGCTTAAACGATCATTCATCCACCACCCTTTAATCAATAGGGTTGAAATGTAGTTATCTTCCCAATCTGGCATACCTACTGGGCCTAATGGTCCATTTTCACGATCATGATCTAAGATATGTTGACCAAATGTTTGGAAAGAAATCAAGAAGGCTTTATTTCTATTAATCGACCGTATAAACAAATTATGATCTGCACCAATCACCCAACGAACCACTTCGGATTCTGAGAACAAACGCGGTTTCAAGGTATTCGCAAACTCTTCACCTTTAGTCCAGGCCACCTCCGCACGGAAAGCAGTTTTTAAAGGATCCGCATAATAATCCAAAGAACCACCTACCAATACTACTCGTGGAAAGTGCATATCAAATGCAATCAAATAAGGAAATATGCGATTATCTGTGTCATCAAATGGATTTTCAGTCACAAAGCCCCCTGGCCCTCCAGAACCTCGTAAAGAAGGCAGTTGCGAACGTGTATAAAATGCATTTAATGAGAACCCAATATCGCTATAAACACCCTCAAACTTCATACCAAACTGGCCGTTATCCAATGACCACTCAGGCTCTTCAATGTTTCTAATCCCTAGTTGACCTGGGCCAAAATTAGTTGCTGTATTTCCACCTGCAAAATTGGAAACAGTACAGCCATTATCCCAGCAGTTGCTCAAACCACGGAATAGAGACCCCGCATCCAAAATTTGGTTAGGCGTACCCGCTTGCCCTAACTTACTTGGGCGAAACTTATCAAATATCCAAACAAATTGTAGATTCATATCATCTAGCAAGTCATTCGCTCCAAACTGCCACTCAGCTGTGGCCATCCATAAAGGGATACGAATATCTTCTAGTTCGTCGTAGATATTATTCCGCGAGTAATCAACAGGATTCAGAACGTCTAATACACGAAATAAATCGGTACGACCCCATACTTCTTGTTTTTTACCGACGCTCAGATTAAACGTGGTGCCGCTATCCATATCGATCGTAGCGTTAACGTATAACTCACGTATAAAATCCCAGCGATCATTAAAATCGGAATACCTTAGATCATTTAACGTATCGCTAATATAATCACCTTTACAGCCACGATTATCTTTGTCACAGGGGCGTACAGGCACACCAAATGTTACTCCACCATCGGCATCATGTAGCTGCTCACCTAATACAATAAGACCTCTATTTGGATTTGCAGACACATCAAAATCAAGAGCGTTATTTGGTGGTAATGGTGCTCCAAAGTAGATAGATGCTGGGTCTGTCGAACCTAAGCCCAACCCATGTGGTGAATTTGGTGCACCATTAGTCGATTCAAGATTAATCGAACCACCCGCACCATCACCGTACTCATCTGAATTCAAGTCATACACACCATCGTAAGTCGCACGGAAGGTTCCGTTAATACTTACTCCGCTAAACGCGCCAATATTACCGAGTATTTTCTCACCTTCTAATTGAAGCGTATTACGGAACTTAGACAAGCCAACGTCGTTACGTATATAGGTAGCATTTTCGACAAAACCGCTAACTTCTAACGAATCGTCCCCCGTATCAATCCCAGCGAGTACTTGCTGCGATACCATTAAAGCCAACAGCCCTGCAAATCCCAAAGCGACTGATAATGGCTTTGTACGCCATTTATTATTTTTCATACAATCTCCTTTCCCTTTAGTTAAGTACATAATCTATACCCTCGAAACTCAGGTATAAAAAATTTACATCACGTTGCTTTTATACTACTCCATACAAAATAAGCAACAACCTTGCATGGTATAAAATCAAAACAATCAATCACTTAAAGAAAAATAAACGCATTACTTTTCCTGAATAAATTTAGGTTTAAAGGTCATCACCCAAGCCGGCACCAAAAACATCGCCGCCAACGCATTGAGCAATAACATGACGATCAGCAGCATTGCCGCATCCGCCTGAAAACGCATGGTGGATAATAAAACCCACATAATTACCCCCGCAATTAACGAGAAGGCAGTAAAGCCAATCGCGACACCGGTGGTATTGATCGCTATTTTAATCGCCTCTTCAAAACTCCCCACTTTGGCGTATTGCTCTTTAATTTTATCCATAATATAAATCGAGTAATCCACGCCAATACCGATACCCGCCGCAAGAATCGGCACCGTATTAACATTGATGCCCAACCCAACGATACCCATATAGGCGTAGGTTAAGGTGGTTGCAAAGGACATCGCGAGTAGCATCAGCCAGCCTGCGTGTAACGACCAATAGAATGCCGTCACGAACACGAGAATCAGTAAGAACACGAGTGGAATAACGATGATATTCGTCTCGTATGACGCTTCGTTAACCGCGGCGGTAACACCAATTAAGCCACCAGCCAATTTGAGCGATAAGCCTTCGACCTGAGCGGCGCTGCTGGCGGTCCATTCTTTGACCATATGAATAGCTCGGCGAATAGTTTCGCCTTTATGGTCTTTATAATAAAAGACCATATTGGCATTTTGTTCATCGGGGTCAATGAACTCCAATAAAGCGCCGGGGATTGGGCTCGACATCATATAAGTAAACATCAAGCCACCCGATTCGAATTCATCTTTTGGATAAATGAGCCAGCGAGGATCGTCATTATGAATAATACGGTTCACCTGCGTTAACAAGTCGGGCAAGCCTTTGGTTCCACCGAGGTCAGGATCCAGCATCATGCTGTTTTGGAAGTCTGCCAACGCTCTTATAGCCGCTGGATCTTTCAGTCCATGTGGTTTATCTGAGTGCGCCAGAATGAACATTTCTTCAGAACCCGGGAAAGCATCGTTAATCGCTTTAGAGGAAATATTGTAGTCGTGGTCTTGATATAAAAGAGGCGAACCCGCTTCAGATTCACCAATTTGCACTTTTGAACTTAAATAACCGCCGCCGATTACCAGACCCAGCGATACGAACAAGGTGATTAATGCGCCCTGACGGGTACACGAAATTCTAGACACCACGGGGAATAATCTTTCCAGTAAAGCGTGCTCGGTTTTTTTAGACGTTGTTTGTGGCAAAATTTCAAGCAACACTGGTAACAGTATTAATACCGTAACGATCACGCTACCCGCCCAAAGTGAGGCGTAAATAGCCAACTTATCGTTGATCGGTACCGAGCCAAGAGAAATGAGCAAGAGGCCGATAGCATCTGAAATCACGCCTAATGAACCCGGCCTAAATAAGCCTTCAAAGGTGTTTCTTGCAGCAATTTGTTTGTCGGCGCATTCGCCAAGTTCGGTATAAAACCTTTCCACAATCTGTACGCCGTGCGACATGGCACGTGCCGATACGAGAAAAGGCACCACCAACATCAACGGGTCAAGGTTATAACCTAGCAATGACAACATTCCTAAACCCCAGGTCGTCGTCAGCAAAATCCCTACAAAGGGTAATAACAGGCCATAAAATTTTCTAAAGTACGCTACTAGCAGGATGAGCAAAATAGCCAGCGTGTAGCCAAAAATCTGGATCACTTCACTCACATAACTAGTGACCCAACCCACCAATACGGGTTGGCCGCTGGCAAAAATACTTATACCTTCTGCCTTTTCCTCGTCTCGTAGTTGACTTAAGGAAGCAAAAACTTCTTCGTAATTTAAGTCACCCTCATTTAGGGTACCTTTGATCAGCGCTGATTTTAAATCTGGAGAAACCAATAAGCCGTATACCCTCGGATTAGACACCACTTGATTTTGCATGGCCTCTAACTCCTGCTCGGAGTAATGCTCCTGAAGTGGGTCATAGTAAGGCGCAGATTTCATCGTGCCATACTCATTTAACCAGACGCGGCGTGTGTTTCTGTGCGTTAGGCTGTTCACCAGGTTATGGTTAACGGCGGGCAAAGCGTCTACTTTATCGGTAATCCGTTTGATTCGCTTCAGCACGTCGTTGCTAAAGATAGTACCTTCGTGAACCTGTAGCGAAACGATCACTGTGTTCGCTCCACCAAATGTTTCCGTCAGCGTATTATGCGTTTGAATATAGGGGTGTTCTTGCGGTAATAAGTCGGCGAAATTTGAAACCATTTTAACCGCAGGAATTTGCATCGCGAAAAAAGCACTAATGAGCAAAATAACAAAGGCTGTGACTTTTGGGTGCGCAAAGACGACGCGATCTATCTTTTTTAATTGCTTAGTTATCACGCCCACACTACACTCCCTGTTCCAGACTCGCGGCTATCAATTGCCCAGAGCCATCATCAATCAAAGATCGAAGCGTACCCGCGCCGCCGCCCAGCAAGACCTTGTTTTTACCTAAAGGCGTTATTGCGCGCAGGTAAAAACGCGTGGAAACTGCGCTGGACTGAACCCATACTACCGTCCCCTCGTTATTCACTTTCCTTTCCAGGAAGGTACCAAAACCGCCCACTGCATAAACACCGGAAGCGTTTGCCAACAGGCCATAAATGGGTGCTTCTGATCCAGTTTCTTCCTTTAACCAGTTATTCCCACCGTCTGAGGTATGTAAAATAACGCCGTTTGAACCGCCAATCCAACCGTGTTGATTATCTAAAAAACTTACCGCCATTGGGTAAAATTCGTTTGCAATGGGCTGCTCTTTTGCAATCCAGTTTTCACCTCCGTCCTCGGAGTTGTAAACACTACCGAACTCGCCAATAGCAATACCGTGTTGCGCATCGAAAAAGTTAATGTAGGTAAAAATCAAATCTTCGTCTAGAGACGTTTGCTGCCAAGTTTTACCCTGATCCGAGCTACTTAATAGCGTACTGAAACTTGCGGCAACCCATAGTTTATTATCTGGCCCGCAACTGATGTATTGTGGCGATTCTTCGGTACCCAAATCATTTGCCAGCCAGGTTTTACCGTTATCAGTCGATACCCAGGCCTGTTTTTCTGCTGAAATAGCCACTTGCGTTTTATCAGCACACATCGTAACGCCGATTAATGCAGGGAGCCCATCGGGTGAAGTCCGCCGCCAGGTTTTACCCGCGTCATTAGAGTTCAACAGTAAACCCACTCCAACAACGACGACCTCATCGCCTATCGACGCTGCCGCCTGAATACGATCAGTTCGACGAACTGGATCGGCTTTAGCCTGCTCCACCCTATCAAGCACCAGGGGTGCTTCACATGCCGCCAGGATAATACACAGCAGTAATGTATTTAAAATCCGAAAATCCATTCATTCCCCCAAATAAAATGACTTATTCAAATAGGCTAAGCACCTTTTATGCCAAGTAAAACAAACTTCATCTTTTGCTTATATTCTTCCTTGAACTATACGCTCAAGACTTAAATGAATGGAATCAATTTTTTAACTATACTTTAGGCCTGTGCTACGCTAGTTTTCATCAAATCATCAACTCATCAAAAAAAATTACTCTGGAGAACAAAATGAGAACAGCCATTTATTACGGCCCGGAAGATATTCGTTGCGGCGACAAGCCCGACCCGACTATTACTGAAGACCACCAGATTTTGGTTGAAGTGAATGCCACCTCTATTTGTGGTTCCGATCTACATTTATACCGCGGCGCCTTGGACGCTATTATGGAAAAGGGACGTTCACAAACAGGGCACGAGCTTATTGCTCGGGTAAGCGAAGTTGGCCGCAGTGTTGGAAAATTCAAAGTAGGCGACCGCGTTTCAATGGCGTATTCCTGTTCTTGTGGCGAGTGTTATATGTGTGAAGTGGGGCAAACCGCGCATTGCGAAACCACACAAAAATCGGTGTATGGTTTTGGTGTGCCATTTGGTGATTTAAATGGCACCCATACGGAAGCTTTAATTTTGCCTTATGCCGATGGCCACGTTATTAAAGTTCCCGATGCGATTGATGATGCGTCAGCACTGACGCTGTCGTGCAACTTACCCTCAGCGATCATCGCCAATAAACTGGCCGACATTCAACCCGGTGAAAATGTAGCGATTATCGGTTGCGGCCCAACTGGCTTGCTCGCGATGGATATTGCTCTGGGCAAATCTGCTGGGCAAGTCGTGTGTATTGATCAACTTGATTACCGGCTGGCAGTGGCCTCCAAAAAAGGCGCTATTACCGTTAATTCTAGTCATAATGGCTGGAAAGATCAGGCCCTTGCTTTAACAAAAGGGCGAGGCTTCGATAAAATTATCGAAGTCGTCGGTTACCCCGAAACCTTACAAATGTGCCTGGATTTAATTCGACCTGGCGGCACAATTGCAGCGATCGGTGTATTTGCCGACCAGGAATTTAATTTAGTGTTGATCGATGTTTTCTTGCGCGACATTAGCTTGCACATGAACGGCTTTGCCAACGTACAACCGTTTATGTGGGAAGGTATCCGCTTAATGGAACGCGGCGTTATCAATCCCACCGACTATTTTTCTCACGAATTTAAACTCGACAATATTGATCAAGCGTTTAAAACATTCTATGAGAAATCAGACAATGCGCTGAAGATGATGATTCGCCCTTAACAACTAAAAAGCCCCTTAATTAAGGGGCTTTTTAGTTGTTAAGTTAGCCGGCCAGCTTATACTTGAGGGGCGTGTTTGGAATGATCAAAGTTTTTATGCGACTCTATATTGGCGGGCTCAAGACCAAAAGCAGTCTGCTTACTAATATTCTGCGCATTAATTTCATCGTATTTCAAATACCATACCTTGTGCATTTTGTAAAACGGTATTTCTGGGTATAAGTGATGAATTAAATGATAATTTTGGTACACCAATAAAGGCGTTAATAACCATTCCCAGCCCATGCGCATCGTCGTTGCCATATAAGGGTCTTCTTCCTGACTAACAGTCGCTGGTTGATGAGGCAATATAACAAACACCACCGCAATTAAGAAAAGAGAAATACGGGTTGGTACAAACCAGAGCATTAATACTTCGTAGCTATAACCTGTATAGACTACAGCTACGATACCTATCACCAATAAGCTGTAATACACAATTAGATAGCTCGCGTGCTTTTTCATTACTTTTCCACCGTATTTGAAAAAGTAATAAATATAATAACCGTCAAAACACGACCACCTAAAAGGCACCTGCCACCAAGGAGACTG
>JBLIAQ010000069.1:0-8840 GCA_047634535.1 Cycloclasticus sp. | reverse complement strand
GGTTTGTAATTACCTTTTAAGTAGACTGTTAGTCGTCTTGAGTTTCGTAAAAAGCCTCAGATTTCTGGGGCTTTTTACAATTTGATATGGATGCCTAAAATGGGGCCTTTAACGTGTCGGTTGTCTTCGGCTAAAAAGACATTCATATGCCCGATATTGAGAATGATATTTGAACTAACGGGCCATTTCACCCCTGCGGTTAGCAGCGATAAGGTTATTTTATCGGCCCTGAAGTCATAAAAAGGTTCAACTTCGATGTATGGAATAAAGTTATTCTTGGCGGTAGATAATACCCTGGATAACTCTAAGGCGGGTCGATAACGAAAACCATTAGGTGTCTGCCCCATTCTATATTCAACCCGAGAACGGTGCATCAACGTCCAGCCATCCAGTTTGAATGTATAGCTCAACGACCCTCTAAGCCTATGGTCTTCGTGGTAACTACCATCATCCTGTTTCGGGTAGTAACCAAAGTAACCGGCTTTCCAAACAGCGCCTGAATCTGTTTTTTTAGCAACGCCTAAGTATGCGACTTTACCCTTAAATTCTTCGTGTATATCGCCCGTTACCGCTACCAATGTGTAGCCATTAGCAAAACTCTTTGAAGCGGATAAGACCATAAAATCTAAATTGTCTTCAGCGGAAAAACTGCTGCTAAAGACAAACATTAAAATGATAGCGAAACCAGGCTTCATTGAATGAAGCAGTGAAAAATAATTCAACATGATATTAAAGGTTGTTTTTAAAGAAACGGACAGTTAAATTATACTTTAAATATTGCAACGCAATATTAAAAGTATTCTCATTTAACAGAGAAATTATAATAAATGTTCGGTTAAAGTCTTTTTTGTGTCAAGTTTACTGAACGTTGTGGCCTATGGCGCATTGAAAAATTTAAATCTTGTCCAACGGGTGTAAAGTATGGAAGTTGAGTTATAAAATTAATAAACATTAATTTAGCGGCGGTTTTTATGTATGAAGAGCTAGCAGAGTGTGGGCAGCTTCCACAACTTCTAAGTCAATTGAGCAAATCTTTAAAACAGTATCAACACTTTGAACAGCCAGACGCCATGGTTAATGTCGAGCGCTGGCGGGCAGCTTTGGATGGCCCGGCTCCAGAGCAGGGTATCGGTGCCGAACGTGTTATCGCTGAACTGGCTAGCCACGTCATACCGAATGGTTCGCAAATTCCTAAACCCGGCTGCACCTCGTTCATTACCACAGGGGCGACGTCTGTTGGCGCACTTGCAAGCTTAGCGGGGGCGGTTGCATCGCCACAACGCATCGGGATAACGGCGTTTAATCACTTGGAAGCTTTGTCACTGCAATGGCTGGCGGAAATGTTTGGCTTACCAGCGGGTATGCAAGGTGTGTATAGCAGCGGTGGGTCGGTCGCAAATTTGCTTGGTTTAGGTGCTGCGAGGCAATGGGCGTTTGAACGATTAGGTATGGATCCGGCTAGAGATGGATTGCAACGCGCCTGTAAAATTTATGCAACGACACAAAGTCATCATACGGTGCATCGCTCGGCGGCAGTATTAGGCATGGGGAGAAATTCAGTCGTGCATATTGCTGTTGATAATAGGATGCGGATGTGTCCCGAGGCACTTTACAAGCAGCTATTAGAGGATAAGCATAACGACGCCGTGCCGGTCGCCATTGTTGCCAATGCAGGTACAACCAATACAGGCTCTATCGACCCATTACAAGAGATGGGTGAAATAGCACGCGAGCACGGCATCTGGTTTCATGTAGACGGTGCCTATGGTTTGCCAGGCACACTGGATCCAGTAGTACATGACCTCTACAAAGGGTTAACTCTGGCGGATTCGATAACGGTTGACCCACATAAATGGCTTGGCGCGCCCGTAGGCATAGGCGCAACGTTTGTACGCCACTACAAGGCTCTGCAGCATACGTTTACCCAGGGTAGCGCGGATTATATTGATACATCAACCGTTGATATAGAGCAGATTGAAAATTCAATGGATAGCGTTGGGGTTCCTTATCATGACCTGGGTGTTGAGTTATCGGCCCCAGCACGAGGAACGGTCGTTTGGGCGTTGCTTCGTGAAATTGGTAAAGAAGGTTTAAGGGCCCGCGTTTGTCGACATAATGCGATGGCCAGGCGGGTGGCGGAACAGGCAAAACAACACCCTAATTTAGAGCTGGTGCTCGACCCCACTTTGTCGATCTGTTGTTTTCGCTATATTAATAAGCGGTCTAATGACCTCAATGAACTGAATAAACGCATTCATCGACAACTTATAAAAAATGGCGTAAATATTCCTAGCACCACTCTCGTGGGTGATAAGTTGGTTATTCGTCCGTGCTTTGTCGGCGCCAGAACTGCTTGGCGGCACGCCGACGATTTGGTCGACGAAGTAATTGATATTGGCGATAAATTAATAGCGGCTAGTTAAATGTCCGTCTGATTGAAACACATTAAAAATAGGGAGATTGAAATGGGTAAACGTTATGAAAATATTCTGGAAACAATCGGTCATACGCCGGTCGTACGCATCAATAAATTAGGCCCGAAAGGCGTTAACCTTTTCGCCAAAATTGAAGCCTTTAACCCAATGGGTTCGGTAAAAGATAGGTTGGCTTTGGGTGTTATTGAGGATGCAGAACGCCGAGGCGAATTAAAGCCTGGGCAGACCGTCGTAGAGGCGACGAGTGGTAACACGGGTATTGGTTTGGCGATGGTTTGTGCGCAAAAAGGTTACCCGCTGGTGGTAACAATGGCAGAAAGCTTCAGCGTAGAGCGGCGAAAACTAATGCGGTTTTTAGGTGCGAAAGTTGTTTTAACTCCTGCATCTGAAAAAGGTACCGGGATGGTCAAAAAAGCCGAAGAGCTGGCAGATAAACACGGCTGGTGGCAATCAAAACAATTTGAAAATCCAGCAAATGCTGAAATGCATAGGAAGACGACGGCTGAGGAGATCTTAGAAGATTTTTCTGATATTCCCTTAGATTATTGGGTAACGGGCTATGGCACGGGCGGTACATTAAACGGTGTTTCCAGTGTACTAAAAGAAAAAAGCCCACAGACCAAAATTATTGTTTGTGAACCCATTAATGCAGCGTTACTCGGTAGCGGTATTGCACAAACTGATAATACCAGTCATCCAAGCTGGACGCCTCATCCATTGCAGGGCTGGACGCCAGACTTTATACCAAAACTTACCTCAGAAGTTGTAGAGGCTTCTCGTATTGATAAACTTATTCCAATAGACGGCAAGCTCGCGATCCAGTGTGCAAAAGACCTTGCGGTAAAAGAAGGTATTTTTGTCGGTATTTCTGCCGGTGCTACCCTGGCTGGGGCTTTAAAAGTCGCCGAAACCGCAGCCGAAGGTTCAACTATTCTTTGTATGTTGCCGGATACCGGTGAACGCTACCTTTCAACGCCGTTGTTTGCAGATGTATCGATCGAGATGAGCGAGGAAGAAGTGAACATTTCGCAATCAAGCCCTGGTTATCAATTTTAATAAGTCAGCAAGCCTAATGAAGTAGCATGATGATAATCAAAGGGATTTAGCGGCTATAACGAAAAGTTTTACCCAGGAATAGATCCTGGATTTGTACGTTGTTATCGCAATCGATAAGTTTTATGCGAGTAACTTTAACTATCTTTGCGTTTGCTCCACTCTCGACGATTAATAGCATAACTTGAAATTTTTCCGATGAAGGGCAGGGTTAACATACCCGGTAACCAGCTGATCTGTTTCGCTTCGTGATAGTTGTGAATACCAATGGCCATCTTTTCATGTCCATCGCGCGGCTGATCGATATAGGTTCCAAATAAATGATCCCAGGCGGATAAATTAAAACCAAAGTTACTATTCGTCTCGTTGTCCTCCACCGAATGATGAACCCGGTGCATATCAGGTGTTACAACAATAAGTCGCAAAACGCGGTCCAAAGCGAGTGGCAAACGAATGTTACCGTGGTTAAACATGGCCAATGCGTTCAATACGACTTCAAAAATAACCACCGCTACGATGGGTGGGCCTAATACTATGATAGTGGCGAACTTTATCAACATAGAAAGGATAATTTCAATCGGGTGAAAGCGCGACCCCGTGGTCACGTCATAATCTGGGTCTGCGTGGTGTACACGGTGTAAGCGCCAGAGAGTAGGCGCGGCATGCAGTAGTAGGTGTTGTAAGTAAATAACGAGATCCATCGCCACTATTGAAATCAGCACAGCCAGCGGGAATGAAAGCTGGAAATGGTTGAGTAATCCCCAATTGTTTTCTTTAACAAAAACCGCTACACCTACCGCCGCAGCAGGAAAAAGAAGGCGGAGTACGATGGTGTTGAGAAACACCAGCCCCAGATTATTTACCCAGCGTACGGGCTTAGAAACGCTTAGCGTTCGGCGTGGCGCGATAATTTCCCATGCTGCCACTAAGCCAAAGACAGTAAAAAAGAAACCCAGGCGGACGGCTACCTCGTGTTGGGTAATGAAGTCTGATAACGACATAAAAGCACTCCTTAAGGTTATTCTTTTGGGTACCATACTGTAGGTTATGGTTGTATTCAAGTAATTACTTGAATACTATAAGTGGCAGATTAATTGATACGAAAATCATGGCTACATTTAAAAAAAATCTATTTGAGCAGTTCGCCCAGGTTGCAAAAGCAATGGCTAGCGCTAACAGGTTGGAGATACTAGAGTTTTTGGCGCAATGTGACTATTCGGTAGAAGACCTTGCCAGAGTAACGGAGCTAAGCGTAGCTAATACTTCTCAGCACCTACAGCAGTTACGACACGCTGGGCTGGTGGCCTCGCGAAAAGGGGGGCAACGCGTGTATTATCGACTTAATGGCGATGACGTATTCGGTCTGGTCGTGAGTTTAAGAAACGTAGCGGTGAAACATCTGGAAGAAGTTGATCACCTGGCGAGCACCTATCTCACAAGTAAAGACAGCATGGAACCGATTTCCCGTGAAGAATTGATGCTACGAGCAACTGAGGGGTCTGTCACCGTTCTTGATGTTAGGCCATCAGAGGAATATACCGCGGGGCATCTTCCTGGTGCGATCAACGTACCCCTGTCTAATCTGGAGAAGCATATCGCTAAGTTTGATCCAAAACAGCAGGTCGTGGCATATTGTCGGGGACCTTATTGTGTATTAGCGTTTGAAGCGGTCAGGTTGTTACGCAAAAATGGCTTCTGGGTGAGACGTTTGCAGGATGGTTACCCCGAATGGAAGAACGCAGGATTACCGATAGAAAAAGCAATTATTTAGCGGCTTTGTAAAACTCTTTAGTTAAATAAGAGAACCCTGCTATATTAATAGTAACGATTGTCAACATTAATTCTAATTTACCTAATAAGCAATTAACAAAAGGCCAGCATGACAACTACCGTACTTATTTGCGATGACTCTAGTTTTGCACGTAAACAAATGGCTCGCGCACTACCAGAAAAGTGGGGTATGGAGCTGAACTTTGCCGCCAATGGAGTGGAGGCGCTTGACCTTATACGTAAAGGTAAAGGCGATATTTTGTTCCTTGATTTAAATATGCCGGTTATGGACGGCTATCAAACATTAGACATTATTTTAAAAGAGGACCTACCAACATTAACCATCGTTGTTTCAGGTGATATTCAACCCGAAGCAAGGGCGCGTGTAAAAAAACTTGGTGCTTTGGAGTTCGTTAAAAAACCAATAGACGGTGGTTTAATCGAAGAGATTTTAAATCGCTTTGGGGTCGTTTTTGAAACACGCGAAAAGGTCGCCGAGCCGATTAAAATTACTACGCCGGATGATAAAAAAAGCCTTGATCTAGACGACTGTTACCAGGAA
Organism: Cycloclasticus sp.; assembly: GCA_047634535.1. Classification (GTDB taxonomy): domain Bacteria; phylum Pseudomonadota; class Gammaproteobacteria; order Methylococcales; family Cycloclasticaceae; genus Cycloclasticus. The sequence continues at coordinate 3,020 of JBLIAQ010000069.1, read as the reverse complement.
CTCGCGAATGTTGCTATGGGACGCGCAGCCGATTTATTAGCTCGATTTTTAGGCGTTTATGTTGTTATGCCCATCCCAAATGTACGTCATATTGAGATGAAAGAATTACAAATGGTCATTCAACACATTAAGGCCGATGAAGAAATATCTGCCGTCTGCCAGGGGTTTATCGGCTCAGGTATAGCAGGGGAAGCACTACTCGTTTTTAATGAAACAAGTTACGCCGATATGGCGGACTTAATGCAATATGAAAACGCCGATACCGAAGCCGCTCAGCTTGAATTACTAATGGATATCTCAAGTGTTTTATGTAACGCATGCTTAAATGGTATATCAGATCAACTAGACATCACGTTCAGCCTAGGACACCCAAAAGTCATTGGTCAGCATATTCAGTTTGATGATATTTTGAAGGGGGCTTCTACCAAGTGGCAGCAAATTTTAGCCATTGAAATGGGCTACAAAATAGAAAATAAGAATATTAATTGCGACCTTTTGTTATTGATAACTGAAGATTCAATTGATGCGCTTAATGATCGAGTTTCCTTTTTACTTTAACCGATATGAACATTTGCAAAAAATAAATGGACAATGAAATAGCTCTCGGGCAAGTCAATATTAAAGATATCCATTGGATGATGGAGATGATGCAATCTCTAGACGTTGGTCTTATGGTATTAGATCGCCAATACCAGGTGATCGTCTGGAATTCTTTTCTGGAAAATCACAGTGGAGTATCTACATCGTTGATAAAAGATAAAAATTTATTTTCTATCTTTCCTTCCATTCCAGAAAACTGGTTTAAACAAAAGGCCGAATCTGTTTTTTTATTAAAAAATAGTAGTTTTACTGTATGGGAGCAACGCCCGTATCTGTTTAAATTTAAAAACTATCGCCCTATTACCGGCTCAGCGGATTATATGTATCAAAATATGACCTTGATTCCTTTGCAGTCAAGCGATAACGAGGTGCATCAAATCGGCGTGTTGATTTACGATGTGACCGATATAGCCGTTAATAAAATGAAGCTTGAAGATGCTAATAAAAAACTGGAAATTTTAAGTAGAACAGATCATTTAACCCAGCTTAATAATCGCGGTGCCTGGGAAAGCGACTTAGAAAAAGAGTTTCATCGCGTTAAACGAAATAAGCACCCTTGCAGTGTGGTCATGTTTGATATTGATCATTTTAAAAAAGTAAATGACACCTACGGACATCAAGCGGGTGATGAGGTTATTCGTAGAACCTCTAAACTGCTAAAAGAAATGATGAGGAAGTCAGATATAGCAGGGCGTTACGGCGGCGAAGAATTTGCGGTGATACTGCCTGATACCTGTTCTGCGAATGCGCTGGTGTTCACCGAACGACTGCGCCAGCGTATTGAAATGGAAGTTGTTGAGTATGAAGAGTTTAAAATAAAAATCACCATCAGTTTGGGGATTTCGGAACTAACAGAAGATTGCGAGTCCTATCAGGCATGGTTGGAACAATCTGATAAAGCGCTTTACGTGTGTAAAGAGTCCGGACGAAATCAATCAAAAATATTTTCTAAAAATGAAGAATAAATTCTTCGCGTCAGGCAGGTAAACTCATCATTCTTTATCTACCTATGGCACTAATATGTAGCCGATGGTTTACCCCAGCGCGCCCGGTAGCCGCGTGAATCTACATGAACGAAAGGGCCGTGAGTAGAAGTGGCCTCATATTCGCCTAAGCCGCCCATGCCCCAGCTCTCATGTTGGCTAAGACGCTCTATAAGATCATAGAGTACGGCCGCATCTTTACGATTTATTTTGCCATCTTTATTTAGGTCATCGATTACACCATCTTCCGGCGCAACATCGATATATATGTCGACGGCATCCCCATAAATATGACGAGAATGACGTTTGCTGCCGATGGATCTATTGTAGAAAGGTGTGCGATAACCGCTCATAATATATAAACTTTCTGCGCTAAAGCCGTCATTATTTACGGCCTGCAAAATACGTTCTAACTTCAAAATTAGGGTCGTAGTTAGGACGATAAATTTTTTGCCGTTAACAGCAGGAAGCTTACATAGAAACTGCTCCAAGGTGAAATGTGGTGAAACTAAGGTATGTTTGTTTGCTCGGGTAACTTCCAGGTATCCCCTGGGGGCGTGATAGGTGGCTAAGTTCTTAAAAGGTTTACTGGGATATGGACCGATATGATAGCCATCCAGTTTACCTTTTTTAATATCTGAGGCAGGACGTAAGACGAACACATTCAGTGTCATACCTTTGCCTGTTGATGGGGTGATAACGACGGGGTAAAGGCCACTCTTAGTGGGTGCCGTCCATTCCCAGCGATTATTAGTTTTCTTTTTTAATGAGCCAGCCACGATAGAAAGACTCGTATCGGTGGATGACTTAATGTGCAGAGTCTCCTTAGGCATTGCAGATAGCGCTAGAACTTCGTAGTAATTATCTACACCCTGTACAGTTACCTTGAAACTTGAAAAACCTGGGTTAAATACATTATTGGGCGTTGCGAAAGAGGGCGCAACAATCAGCAATGTTGTTATAAACAATACGATTTTCATTGATTCATTATATGTTCGGGAGGGATGTTTAAAGCGTTCAGTACACGTCCATCTCGTGCATAAATATCGTCGATAAACCGTATGCTTTGTGCTTCAGTGTCGGCGATAACAGTTAAATAAATAAGGTGCACCGGAATACGAGACTTAAGATTAATAATAGTTTCTTTGCCGCTTTCAAGTAGCTCGTTAATTTTTTCTCGTGACCCTTCCGGGTTATTTTTCAGGGCCCATTGTACTAAATCGATGGGATTTTTAACACGTATACAACCAGATGAAAAATCGCGTCGGGTTTTGTTGAATAACTCTCGTGCCGGCGTGTCGTGTAAATAGACGTCGTGTTTATTTGGGAAGATTAATTTTACTTGCCCCATGGCATTTTGCGTTCCAGGTTGCTGACGAACGCGGAAAGGAAAGTGTTTGCTACTATATTTGCTCCAGTCAATTTCTTCGTTATTTA
>JBLIAQ010000068.1:0-8859 GCA_047634535.1 Cycloclasticus sp. | reverse complement strand
AGCGCTACGCTTTAATGAAGTGGCTATCCGAGCAGGCGTTAAAGGCATTATTAACGTCATGCGAACGCTGGAAATGCTACCCGCCACGCGCAACAAAGCAAAAAAACACAGCGACCCTGTGGCTGCACATTCTACTTCATGGGTTCGCTCGCCTGACAGCGGTATTCTACGAACCATGGTGGCTCTAGGTACGCGAGTAAAAGAAGGCAGCTTGCTAGGCGTCGTATCTGATCCGTTTGGTGAAAAAGAAGCAAATGTCATCTCTGCCTTCAACGGCATCGTCATTGGCCGAACTAATCTGCCATTGGTGAATGAAGGTGACGCGCTGTTTCATATCGCTCGCTTCGAAAGCGTGCGTGAAGCGGCCAATAAAGTTGATGCGTTTAACGAAGAGCATTTGCACGAACAAATGCCGTCTCCACATCCGGAGAGCCCGATTATTTAACCCTGCCTTTAGGCTGTAAAATAATTACCTGACGACAAAAAACTCCGTAGGGATTAAAGCGTTCTAAAAATCAATTTGTAATTGGCTAATAAAGGCCGGATAGCTGAACCCATCATCAGGGCTATAGTACGAAAGCTCATTAATCAATCTGACTTTTTCGGCTAATTGCCAGGTCAACATCCCCTGATAAACCTCACCATGGTTCATGCCACGCGCCAGTTCGTCAACTGAACGACCTGTTAACGGCCTGAAAAACATGGTTCTTGAGGGGTGCTCATTGTCCACGTATTGATACTGTAAAGCCCAGGCAAAACCGAGGTTTTCTGCGCTTGATTGATATGATCGGCTAATACCTAACGTCAACGCGCTAGAGCTGAGTGAATCGGTCAACTTACCCTTGGTATTTGTTGCCAATCCGCCTTCGGCTTCTGATTCAAAATCGGCCCATGAAAGCCAACCACGCCATCGATAACCTTGCACATCCGCAAATAAGCCAAACCATTCGTTACTCAAGCGCACACCCGTTGGTTGAAACCTGGTATCCAGAGTCCCAGAGTCATCGGAAGTGCTATAAGAGCCGCCAAAACCGTAGGTAAAAGGCCCTTCTTTGAATTGATATTCATCATCACTGGGTGAAACGCCCGTTGGGCGAATACCAACACCTACGCTAAAAAGCGTACTATTATTATCATTATTAAGTGATAAATCTGGGCCATTAAAAAAACCTATATCGTAGTGCAATGTATTGCCAAAAAGCCCCCTTGAGTGCGACTCAGGAAGACCGTAGTCACCACGACTCAGCGTAATACCCCGCGCACGACCTGCGGCTCCGGGTGCCAGGTATTCGGTAAATTTTCGCTCTACGCTAGCCGACACTTGTGGCCGTCTGGTATAGCCCGGTATAAATTGCTGGCCAACGGCAAGTGTGCCTATTGTGTCATCAAAATGTTCAAACCGAACCCATGCGTCCAATAGATTATTGGCATTGGAAAGGCCAGGTACTTCATTCGCCGCCTCGTATTGATAACGAAAGCCGATTTTATCCGCCATATAACCATTAAAACCAAACCTGGCCCGTCTTAGGGTGAAACTATTCGTTCCTTCTAAGCTACCTTTAGACGGCACGAAGGTATAACGAGGTTGCAAGCGACCCCATACTTTAAAGTTAGGATAGGATTTGGCCAGTTTTATCGAAGGTTGTGATTTTCCCTGTGCCGCTATTTTTTTCTGCTGCTGTTTTACAGCGCGTTCTGCAGCTGAGGCCTTCAGTTTTATTGCCGACACCTCATTTTCACTGAGTAGCCCCTTTTGTTGAAGTGCTTCTAAAACGGCATCCGCATAAGCATTTGAAGGGTTGGCAAATACCGCCCAGTTGGCCAGCAATAAAACAGTCATCAGAAAGGTTTTTAATAACACAATTTGCCTCACCTAAACGTCTACTTAGTTTTTTGAGGATACAAAAAGCTGGCTAAGGCAGGAATTAAAATAATCGCTCCCAGCATATTCACGAAAAACATATAGGCTAATAAAATGCCCATATCGGCTTGGAATTTAAGGTCTGAAAAATACCACGTCGCTACGCCAATCGTCATCGTAACCGAGGTAAAGATAACCCCCGTTCCTACTTCCTTTAATGACTCGTAATACGAATCCATTAATGACTTGCCGATACTCATATGTGCTCGCATACGTGCAAATAAGTAAATTCCGTAATCAACCCCAACACCTACCCCCATGGCTAATACAGGTAAGGTCGACACTTTTAAACCGATGCCTAAATACACCATCACTACGTTGGCTAAATAAGCCACCAATGCCAATGGTAGAACGATACAGATGGTCGCCCGAATGGACATAAAGGTAACAAAGCAGAATAGACCTACCGCGGCAAATAAGATCAGCTCAATCTTGGTTTGCGCCTTGGCCACAATTTCATTCGTCGCCGCCATAATGCCCGCGTTACCCATGGCTGGTACAAAAGTGACCTGTGTATTTTTATTGTTTAGGTTAAATTCTTTCACCGCATCGATAACGCGCTCCAACGTTTCTGCCTTGTGATCGGTTAAGTAAATGGTCACCGGCATAATACTGCAATCGTTTGAAAACAGCGCTTGAGACATCTCCACCCGATAGATATTGGCCGAGATCATCTTTTCATTTCGGGGAATACCCAAAAATTTAGGGTTTGCTTCATAATTGCCGATATTGCGCTCACGAATCACCTGCGATAGTGCTTTAACAGATTGCACACCGTCTACATTTTTAAGTTGCCAAACAAAGTCATCAATCGTTTGCATGACATTAAAATTAACACAAGATCCTTTTTGTTCTGCTTTGGCTAAAATAACTAGTTCGTCTAAACCAACGGAAAACTTTGACTGTATAGCATCTGCATCCTGGTTATATCGCGCATCAGGCCAAAATTCTGGCGCCCCAGCTTCTACATCACCAACGATTAATTGATCCTGCACCGACATGGCGTATACCGCAAGCCCCGATGCAAACAGCAAAATAATGGCTGCATTTTTTCGTTTAGTAAACTGTGAAAGCGTCTTCCAAAAAGCATGATTTTCACCCTTAATGTTACTTTGCGCGCGCTTAATTTCATTATCATTTAGCTTAATATAAGACAAAAATATGGGCAGCATAATTTTATTGGTCAGCAGCATCACCGCCACACCAATACTGGCAATAATGCCCAATTCTCTAATGATTGGGATATCAATTAATACGATAACGCCAAACCCAACAGCGTCCGAAATAAGCGCCGTTGCTCCAGGAATAAACAGTTTATAAAAAGCCTGACGTGCCGACTCTACCGAGCTTTCGCCCTTTGCTACACCCAGCCGCCAAACGTTGGTCATTTGAATAGCGTGGCTCACGCCTATTGCTAATATGAGAAACGGCACCAATATCGACATCGGGTCAACGCCATAGCCTAAGATTTTTACTATCCCTAATTGCCAGCTAACCGACACCAACGCGGTAACAATAACTGCCATCGCTAACTTAATTGAGCCGGCAAAAAAGATTAATAAAATAAATGTGATGGCCAACGTAATAATGAAAAAGTTTATAACACCTTCTGCACCATTAATGACATCACCAATAAAAGGCGCAAACCCAATAATATGGATTGCCATTGAATCTGTTTCATAGGTTTCCCTGATTTTACTGAGTCTCTCAGCAAACACTTCATAATTAATTTTTTGCTTTGTTATGGGATCAATTTCTACCAAATCAGCAATAACCAACGCACCAGATAAGTCTTTAGCCACCGTCTTGCCAATTTCAGACGACTTGAAAAGGTTGTTTTTAACTTCTTCAATACGATCCGGCGTAGCAATAAAATCTGCAGGCACAATTTTAGAGCCGGTAAAGCCTTCCTCACTCACCGCAACATAATTAACGTTTGGGGTAAAAAGAGAGGTAACAGTTCGTGCATCCACGCCATCCATGACAAGAACATCCGATGTTATTTTCTCAAGCACGGTAAAAAATTCTGGGCTGAACATATCACCATTTCTATTTTCAACAAAAATGGTGACACGGTTGGCGCCACCAAATTCATCACGGTGGTCAGTAAATGTCTTCATATAAGGGTGCGATAAAGGTATCGCCTTATCAAACCCTGGCGAAAGCTGCTGATTAAGCCCTTGATAAGCTAAAAACCCTGTCAGCAATACGCCTATTGTTAAAATAACTAGCCGGTGGTTTAACAAGCCATTGGCTAGAAAGTCTGAAATTTTATGGACTAAATTAGATTCATGTTTCATTCTCATACTTTCTTTCCTTAATTTAATCCGTTAATTGTTGAAGTGACATTTTTCGTACGCCGCCCGCCATCGAAGCTAAATAAACCGAATCTCCCAATATTGTCACGGCGGTATAATCAACCCGGGATGGATCTTCTATCGCTTTTATTAATTGGCCCGTCTCATTTAGCACTAAAATAGCGCCCCCACGTCCTACAACAAACACTGTTTTATTGTCATTTGTAGCAACAGAAGCCAGTAAAAACTGATCCGTTCCAGTATCAATTTTTTCCCACTCTAAGGTGGAAGGGTTCAATAAATATAAGCGGCCACTCATGCCAAACACCAAATATTTATTAGCAATCTTATTAACACCAAAAAAAGAACCTTCATAAGGTGATAGAACGACCTGCCAATCCGTCAAGCCATCTTTAGAATAAAAAATACCACCACGCTCAGCAACAACCAACGCTGTGCTTTCGAGCCGCTCAATCGCAAACAGATGATTTTGATACCAATCTTCAACCGATAATATGGTGAGTTGCCATGTTTTACCGCCATCTTCGGTCACCCTTAACTCACCGTCCGTACCCAGTACATAGCCTTGCAGTGGGCTAACAAAATTTACTGACATATAAAACCGCTCTTCTTCCGGTTTATAGTGATTTATTGTCCACGTTGCCCCAGCATCAACTGAATGTAAAACAGTCGACTCATGCCCTACAATCCAGCCTTCTTTATTAGATGAAAAAGATATCCCCGTTAGCGTCACATCAACTGGAGATTCAATCTGCACCCATGACGCACCTTCATCATCGGATTTTAAAATAATCCCTCTTTCGCCCACTGCAAAAACACTGTTTTCATGTGTCTCAAGGTCTAAAAATACTGCTTCCTTTGATAATGGCATTTGTAATGCTGGCCTAGCGCTGGTTACCGCAAATGCATTATTAGCTAGCACCAAAAGCATAAAAAAAACTATTTTTAACATCAATTTACTCCCTTACTTATTTCAAAAAAAACCAAGGCTAAAAATTTAGCCTTGGTTTTAATCTCAACACTAGTCTTGCCTAACTAACCCTTATCTACGCCCAAACTTTCTTAAACCTTGGGGCGTGAAAATATCAACGTTATATTCAATATCTGCCGCTTTAGAGACAATTTTAGGACCACCTACACCTAGGTCTTTACCCGCTTGGAACTGCCAGTTTGGAAAGGTTGTATAACGGCCATTAATTAAATCCACCTGCATATCGCCTACAGCACGCGTAACATTTGGGCCATAAAAAAACGTGTTGTACTGCTCACCGACACGCCATAAACGGTCTTTTGCATCATAGGCTTCAAAGGCCAAACCAATCCAGGTATCTTCATCAAAGTACGCTGTATGGCGTTTATATAAATGGCGTTGGCCTGCTTTTAATGTTGAATCAATAACCCATACACGATGTAGCTCATAACGAACCAGGTCTTGATTAATATGGTTTTCACCAAAAATGTCGTCATAGGGCGTATCCGCATTCGTTAACTTATAGTTGTTATAAGCAACAAATAACTCTTTACGTACCGGTTTCGAATAGTCATGCCTAGGGTAGCTGCCCCCAAACCAATGCATCCAACGACTGGCAACGGTACGTTGACCATCTGAACCAAATGACGGACTATCATGGAAGCCAATTTCTGGCGCCTTACGAACCCGGCGTTGTCCTGGAATATAGAGATACACCTGGAAGTCGTAGTTATCCACAAAGTTACAGCCACCAAATACCAAGCCCGAAGAGCGCGGGGGTTTTTCAATCTGCCACGAATCACATAACAGCGCACCCTTATCTCTCTGCATCCAATTTGAGTCCTTCATTCCATCACCGGCTTGCGCCCACCAGGGCCAGGTTTGACGCTGGCGAACCACCACATCGGTTCTATTACCGTATGAGTCTATTAATGCACCATTACCTGCTGCGTCACTTGATACACCCCTGAATGCAAGATAGTGATTCCACGCGGCTTCTTCACCTGTTTTAGGAATAGGGAAAGGAATGCCGCCACCTTCAATGTGATCACTTAAACAGATGCGGCCTTTTTCAGCATAGTCTGGGCAAATTTTAATATTTTTTGCCTGAGCCAAAGTGGCATCGTAAACCCAAGGATCGTTCGCGCCCGTTCTATGAGTTGGATAAACATGCATACGGAATGATTCAGGGTATTGCTTAAACATACCTACCTGACCCGGCGTTAGCTTATCTGCATACTCCGTGTAATTCTCTGCTGTAATCGTAAACAACGGTTTTTCATCCGCAAACGGATCGGCCAGACTATCGCCATAACCATTAGCCACCCCTTTAATCGGCTGGCTATTCCACTCAGGAATACTGCCATCGGCATTACCCGCCCGAATCGCACCCGATGGCGTTAGTTCTGTTCCGCTAACGCCCAATTTAGCCAACTCATCAGCATTCAGTTGGGCAAAAGCAATACTGGGTAACAACGCAGCGGTTAAAGCCACTGCCGTTGTTATTTTTAGCTTTTTTATTAGACCTTTCATTGTCTTCTCCTTAAAAACTACTTTTTTATATTTATAAAATAACATAGCGCTTAGAACGAATAGCTGACATTGGCTTGGATAAAGTCACGATCCGTTCGGCCATTCAAACGACTACCCGCTTGATTGATCTGCGAATTCGAGCCGTCAAACATCGTCCAACTAAGGCCACCTGTCCAGGTCCCACCGCCGTAGCCAAAGTTCACACCTAGGGTAAGTGCTTTTCTGTCATCTACAAATAGAGGGACAATCTCGTTAGACACCCCTTCTACGTCATATTTGAACGCCACAAAGGGAGAAACCGATGCCACATTAAACAGTGCCGCCTCATAGGTAAGCGACTGCTTAACCTGAAAGCCCCAAAAGTTATCGGTTACCTGGGGATTAAACACTGATCTGAATGAACCGACACCCAGAGCCTCATTTTTCTGTGGTAAGCCATCAATCCAACCATAGGCCACTTCAGCTAATGTACTATTAGCATCTGCGCCCATAAACCCAACACCCCAAATACGTTGGAAGGTCATTTGTAGCTGGTGTCTGTCCACTAAGTCATAACCTTTAACCCTATCACCTGACGTACATCCAGCACAGTTAACGGGAATGCCTAAGGCATTTAATATAGGCGCCGTCATTTGAATGGGCGCATCTTTACGCACATGGTATTCACCAGCAACAACCCAACCTTCAATATTGGTATTAAATGACACACCAAAGCGCTCGATATTCTCTACATATTCAAGAAAATACTGATTCTCACCAAAAATGGTTGAAATCATTGGCACGTGATCGTGTAGATTTTGGTAATAAAAAGCTATCTCACTACCGTTGAACAGTTCTGGGAAAAACTTTCTAATCGCCAAGCCATACTGCCCACCTTTTGCCCACTGAGAACCCACTTGAACTAAAGAGCCTCCGACTAAGCCACAATGTACCCCGTCGTGGGAAACACAAGCACCGTTTGGTGAACCGAAAGGGCCAACTGTCAACTCACCCGTCTCTCCGTTACCTGCATCGTCAAAACCGCCGCCTTTACCAGCGCCATCCAGAGTCGTAAAAAATCCACCGGCAGGGTCTAGCTCAATCGGATCAAAGTCAAATAAATAAAATGTTTCTACTGTCCATTCATCATTAAGGTTCCAAGAAACATACGCCGCATTAGTACCAATAAAGGCATCTTTAAGTGCGCGGCCGGGCTGTCTTAATTTATTTAGATCAACCGTATTAATGTCGTTAATAGAGCCTTGGATAAAGGTATTTTCACCCCAGCTGATCACTTGCTTACCCAACCTGATATTGACTTGATCGTTATCACCAAAGTAGCCATACACAAAGGCATCGGTAAAGGAACCTTCCGTCACCAGCTTATCACGGCTGTCTTTTGCTAATTTTTCTTGGTCGTAGGCGTTGTCATAAAAGTAATTACCACGAACCAGCAAACCAACATTTCTGTAATCTAGCGCAAAAGTGCTAGAGCCACGAATGGCGTTACTAAAGATATCACCGGCATCTTTAAAGTTACGGTTACCATAGGCTTGCATATTATCGGTATCCGCATCTTCAGTACGCATTGCAATACCGTAAGTTAAATCGGTATCAAACGACCCTTTGAGTTCACCGTGATGAAAGCTGAATGCGTGAGCCAGTGTTCCTTGCGCTATTAAAAGCACGAAGGCCACTAAGCCAGCACTCGTCTTGAAAAACGAATGTTTTTTCATGAATATCTCCTTCTTATGTTTATTTTTTTTTACACCTTATTGTTAGGTGTTGCGAATAAACTACTCCTGATGTTTGATTAGAACAACAAAAAACATTCTTAAAAAATGATTTTGAGCACTTTCCAAGCTTCAATGCCTTTATTTTGGGTAATGACAATGTTGTTAATTTATAGATTTTCGGCAACGAATGGAAACCGTAAGAATTAGTCAAACTGTTATTAACGGCGTGAACGAACAGCCATACCCCGATAAAGCTCAGGCATAAAAAAAGACCTACGATTTCTCGTAAGTCTTTGATTATATTGGTGGGCCTTGAAGGACTTGAACCTTCGACCAATGGATTATGAGTCCACTGCTCTAACCAACTGAGCTAAAGGCCCAAAAGTTTTAATTACTCTGAGG
>JBLIAQ010000067.1:0-9046 GCA_047634535.1 Cycloclasticus sp. | reverse complement strand
CACAAAGGATGAGTATGCGCTCGCACGAACGGAACGAAAATCGGGGCTTGGTTACAAAGGCTTTGAGATTTATGCGTCACCTGATGTGACATTAGAGCAAGACCTGCAGCGGCGAGATTTGACCATCAATGCGATGGCGCAAAATGAAAAGGGTTTGGTCGATCCGTATTCTGGAAAGGCCGATCTTGAGGCAAAGGTACTTCGTCATGTTTCAGCAAATTTTCAAGAAGACCCGTTAAGGGTTTTGCGGGTGGCTCGCTTCGCCGCGCGTTATGCACACTTAGGTTTTACGGTTGCGCCAGAGACGATGGCGCTGATGCAAGGCATGACAAAAAGCGGGGAGTTAACGGCCTTAATCGCCGAGCGCGTTTGGCAAGAAATTAGTCGCGCCCTTAGCGAACAATCGCCAGAGGTTTTCTTTGAGGTTTTAAGAAAATGTGGCGCGCTGGCGGTTATTTTGCCAGAAGTAGACGCCATGTTTGGCGTCCCCCAACCAGCAATACACCACCCTGAAATTGATACCGGCGTACACACCATGATGGTGTTGCAACAAGCGGTTGTGCTATCAAAAAACTCCGTGGTACGTTTTGCCGCGCTAACGCATGATTTAGGTAAAGCGTTAACGCCAGCAGAGTTTTGGCCGCAACATCGCGGGCACGAAAAGAAAGGCCTGGCCGCGCTAAAAAAACTAACGAGCCGCTTACGTGTGCCGAATGAGTATATAGATTTAGCGCAAAAGGTCATGCAGTTTCATACGCATTGCCACCGAGCGCTAGAACTAAAGCCAAGTACGCTGCTGAAGCTGCTGGATTCGCTGGGTGCTTTTCGTCAGGAAGAAAAACTGGATAATTTTTTATTGGCCTGCGAGGCCGACTCCAAGGGACGACTGGGGCTAGAAAAAAGCCTTTATCCACAGGCGGACTGGATTAAACAAGCTTTTCTAGCAGCAAACGAAGTGAACGCCAGTGAATTTGTCGATCAAGGTTTGGTCGGTCAGGAAATAGGCGTTGCAATCAACAACAAACGTCTCGAAATGATTGCCGGCTTAATAAACAAAAACAGATGAGTTGGTTCAACCAAGGTAGCCTGTTTTGCAGGATAAACAGCGTTATTTAACGTAATGACAGTAGCTTCAAACCGGTAGAAAAACGAATTGTGCGGCAGATTGAAAAACATTCTTGATCGTACGATGGTTTTTGCGGGACACTATTTGAGCCAGGGTATCTTGCTGACCGATCATTTTACCGAAAAGACGGTCGTAACTATGATTAACAACCGTATTTTCTCGCCCCGAACTCAATAGGAAAAACTGGCCGTAAGAGTCTTTTTTAGTGCGAAGTAACCAGGAGGCGACTTCTATATTGCGTGCTGCGTTATAAATTTTTTGTGCATCAAGGCTATCGAATAAATAGAAATCATCCTTACCGTTGTAGGAAATCGCTAGCATGCTGGCAATGCCGGCAATATAGGCGAATACGCGGTCACCTTTATAGTGCTGGTCAAAGGCCAGTCGAATGCTGTCCACACTACGCTTGCCATTTACTGAAGGGAAAGGCTGTTTAAAAATGCGTTCAATAGCGGCGTCCCTCGAGCTTCCCCCCGCCTTTCTTAACTCTTTTGGGTTACGCTTATAGAGCTTTATAGCTAGTAGTTTGAGTTGATCGAGAGTTTGCTTAACGTGCGTATCGGCCACCATGTCTATGTCAGTTTTAGCCATCGATTCGAAATGAAAGTATTCGTAATGACCGCCCTTTTTGTCAGGGATCTGAGCGCAAGCGGCGAGTAAGATGGGCAAAAATAACGATAAAAGTAGTCGGCTTCGCATGTTCGATTAAGTAGTATGTGTTTATGAAAGTCTAGTTTATTTTGAGGGAAACATGTCCGATATTCAAAAAATTGCATTGATTACCGGCGGCGCCCGTCGTATTGGGGCGGCTATAGCCAAAAACCTGCACGAGGCGGGTTACGGTGTCATTATTCACTATCAGCAATCTGAGCAAGAAGCAGAAGCGCTGGCTGATTTATTGAATGCTTCGCGCATACATTCTGCCTGGACCGTTAAAGCAGACCTTCAATCGATTTTACAAATAGAACAGATGATGGCCGATGTTATCGCCAAGGTGGGTCGTCTTGACGTGCTGATAAATAATGCTTCGAGCTTTTATCAAACACCGATCGGCGGGGTGCAGGAAAAACAATGGGATGACCTAATGGGGAGTAACTTAAAAGCCCCGTTTTTTGTTAGCCAAGCGGCATTTCCAAGTTTAAAAAAGCACCAGGGTTGTGTCGTGAATATAGTCGATATTTATGCACAGCGGGCATTATCAAATTACCCCGTGTACAGTTCCGCTAAAGCGGGCTTATACGCATTAACTCAGTCATTGGCGAAGGAACTAGCGCCTGATGTGCGAGTAAATGGCGTATCACCGGGGGTAATTTTGTGGCCAGAAAATTTGCCAGCTGAATCCCAGCTCCAGATTATTGAGAAAATTCCATTACAAAGAAAAGGCTCGCCGGCAGATATTGCGGAAACCGTATTGTTTCTGTCTGAAAAAGGACGCTATATTACCGGGCAGGTCATCGCCGTAGACGGTGGTAAAGGGCTCGTTTAATCCCAGTCAAAGTCGATACGTTTTTGTACGACGCCATTTTTGTTAAAGGCCTGCCATAACTCGTCATAGCTGGTGTTAAGAACAGGGTGCTTTAAATCGCCGGCAATTTCCGCTAGTGGCTCAAGCACAAAGGCGTAACGGGTTATTTCCGCGCGAGGAATCTCAAGTTCGGGGTTCTGGCTGATGTAGTCGCCATATAACACCAGATCTAAATCTAAGGTTCTGGGGTTGAATTTTTTTTGTTCACTCGTGCGGCCGTGTTGTTTTTCAATTTGATCGAAAATCAAGTCTACCTGCGCAGCGGTTTTCTGGGTGTCGAGTGCGGCGATCAGATTAAAAAACGGTTCGCCATTAAAGCCAACGGCATCGGCCTCATAAACGCTTGACAGGGTCAGGTGGCCAAAATGTTCTGTTAAGGAACTCACGCCGGCGCGAATGTGTTTTTCACGCTCAATATTGCTACCAATGCTGATAAATACTCGTGTCATTTAGGGCTTGTTCCCGCGCTCGATGATGATGCCAACGTCGTCGGCGTGGCGTAGGGCACCCTTTTTGTTTAAGGTCAGTCGCAGCCAGGGCACATTAAAGTCCCTGATGATCAGCTCAGCGACCTTTTCGGCGAGGGTTTCGACCAACTGGAAATCACTTTTTTCAACGAAATCAATCACCGCTTTAGACAGTGATTTGTAATCGAGTGTGTCATCAATATGGTCGCTGGCGGCCGCTTTTTTAATATCTGTAGCCATCTCAATATCAAAAAACACGGTTTGTTTAATTTTTCGCTCCCAGTCAAAAATTCCAATAACGGTTTCAATGCGTAAATTACGAAGAAAAATAATATCCATAAGTGCTGTGCTTGTAGTGAAGAAGGTGTCTATTCTGCCGTTGACGGGATTTCATTCTACCGTGCCGGTTAATCTTTATATAGTTTGAGGTACCTTAAGTTCTGAAAGTGGCCAACGAGGGCGAACCTGAATGGCCAGTTTGTCGTGCTCACCTGCTAGCAAACGTTGATAGCCGGCGTAGGCTATCATCGCGCCGTTATCGGTACAAAAATCATGGCGCGGATAAAATACGTTAACGTTTAGTTCCTTACCCATGGCGTCAAGCGTGCTACGCAAACGTTTATTGGCGCTGACGCCGCCAGCCACGACCAGGGTAGATAGTTCGGCTTGTTGTAGCGCGCGTTTGCACTTTATCGCTAAGGTATCCGCAACGGCGTCTTCAAAAGCGCGGGCAATATCGGCACAGGTTTGTTCGTCTAAGGTGTTTTGTTGGCTGGTCGTTAAGGCAAAGGTTTTTAAACCGCTAAAACTAAAATCAAGCCCGGGTCGATTCGTCATCGGTCTTGGAAATGTAAATCGGTCGGGGTTGCCATGTTCGGCGCAACGCGCCAGAGCGGGGCCTCCTGGGTAACCAAGATTAAGCAATTTAGCCGTTTTATCAAACGCCTCGCCCGCTGCGTCGTCTAATGATTCGCCCAATAATTCGTACGCACCTATTTGGCTTACTTTAATCAGCTGGGTATGGCCGCCAGACACGAGTAGCGCTAAAAATGGAAAGCTGGGTGGCGTTTCTTCAAGCATTGGCGCTAATAGGTGACCTTCCATATGGTGCACGCCAATAGAAGGCTTTTCCCAGGCATAGGCCAAGCTTCGCGCGACGCTGGCGCCGGCGAAAAGTGCACCGACGAGCCCGGGGCCAGCGGTATAAGCGACACCTGAAAGCTCGCTAGCGTGGATGCCAGCTTCTGAGAAACACTGTTTAATCAATGGAATAAGTTTTTGCACGTGGTCGCGCGAAGCCAGCTCGGGTACTACGCCGCCGTATTCCTCGTGCATCGCAACCTGGCTGTGTAGTACATCAGCAACCAGCCCGTTGTCACCGTATAACGCGACACCTGTTTCGTCACAGGAGGTTTCTATACCAAGAACAAGGCGCGACTTTTGTATCATATCGGAATGCTGAGTGAAGTTTTATCGGCCATATTATACCCGCAGGGGATCGAACTTTCCCTAATGATGCGGTGGTATCGCACCTTCTAAAATATAGGAATGCGAAATAATAGCTCTGTAGTGAAGTGAAATTGCTTATTTGTAGCTATTGGCATACAAAGTGAGTCCATGTATAATCCGCGATCCCTGTAACACCTTAATTTTAAGAAGAGAGAGAAATACATGCCGTCAGTACGCGTTAAAGATAACGAACCTTTTGATTTTGCACTACGCCGTTTTAAACGTACCTGTGAAAGAGCCGGTGTTTTGGCCGAGTCACGCAAACGTGAGTTTTATGAAAAACCAACTGCTGTACGCAAGCGTTTAGCTGCAGCTGCTGTAAAACGTCATCTAAAAGGTCTGTCACGTACGCGTCGCGCATTGAACAATCTTCGTCGTGGCCGTAGCTAAAGCTACGTCACTTTACTTCGCTAAGTTTTAATGAGTGAAGAGCTAAACGCTTTAACGCTACGTATCCGTGAGGATATGAAGCTAGCGATGAAAGCGAAAGAAAAGGATAGATTGGGCGTTATTCGTCTTATTCTTGCGGCCGTTAAGCAAAAAGAAGTGGATGAAAGAATAACGCTTAATGATGAGCAGGTTCTTCAATTGCTGGATAAAATGCTCAAACAGCGTCGTGATTCAATAGAACAGTTCGATAAGGCTGGCCGTGACGACTTATCGGCTGTTGAGCAAAAAGAAATGCTCGTTATTCAAGATTACCTTCCGCAACAACTAACAGACGCTGAAGTCAGTCAGTTAATCGACCAGGCTGTCAGTGAGTCCGGCGCGCAAGGCATGAAGGATATGGGCAAGGTAATGGCTATTCTTCGCCCTCAACTACAGGGTCGTGCGGATTTAGCTGCGGCGAGCCAAAAAATAAAAGCCAAGCTGGTCTAAATCGTTGGTGCTTAGGCACTGCGCTTATATCGTTACCGAGCAACAAAATATGTGCGTTATTTCAATAATGCGAGAAACTTGCTAATGTACCCTGAAGTCATACATCGGATAGGACTAGGTTAGCAGGATAATGTCAGGTCGAATTCCACAACATTTTATTGATGATTTATTGGCCAGAACCGATATCGTCGATGTGATAGATAGCTTGGTGCCATTAAAGAAAAAAGGCGCTAATTACTCTGCTTGTTGCCCATTCCATAACGAAAAAACCCCAAGCTTTACGGTCAGTCAGGACAAGCAGTTTTTTCATTGCTTTGGTTGTGGCGTCAGCGGTTCCGCGATAGGTTTTTTAATGGACTACAGCCATCTGGAGTTTATCGAAGCCGTAGAAGAGCTGGCCAGCCGAGCTGGGGTAGACATTATTCGAGAACAAGGTGGCTACGTAGACGATAAGCCGAAAAGAGACCTTGAGCCTTTATTTAAACTCAATGAACAGGCGAGCCATTTTTATCAGCAGCAACTGAGGAGCCACAAAGCGGCTTCGTTAGCGACTACGTATTTAAAAAATAGAGGCTTGTCGGGCGAAATAGCGAATGATTTCAAACTAGGTTTCGCCCCTCCCGGCTGGGATAATTTATTGTCCTCCTTAGGACAAACCGAATCTTCATTGGCCAACCTTCGTGAACTGGGCCTGATCGTCAGTAATGATAACAATAAGACCTATGACCGTTTTCGTGAGCGTATTATCTTTCCTATCCGTAATAAACGAGGTCAGACCATAGGGTTTGGTGGTCGTGTACTAGATAGTGGTGAGCCAAAATATCTAAACTCCCCAGAGACGCCGTTGTTTCACAAGGGCCGAGAAGTGTATGGCTTATATGAGGCGCTCAAATCGTCCAGCAAAATTCAACGTTTGGTGTTGGTAGAAGGGTATTTAGACGTTATTTCGCTGAATCAACAAGGCATTAAAAATTCGGTAGCCGCGTTGGGTACGGCCATCACCCGGGAGCATATAGACTTATTATTTCGCTCGGTATCGGAATTAGTGATTTGCATGGACGGCGATTCTGCAGGCCAAAAAGCGAGCTGGCGATCGGTAGTTAATGCGCTGCCCGCGCTAAGAAGTGGGCGGCAAATGAAGATACTGTTATTGCCAGAAGGTCAGGACCCCGATAGTTTGGTTCGTGAAAAGGGTGCGGCAAATTTTGAACAGCTAATAGACGGTGCAGAGCCGTTATCCAGTTATTTTTTTGATTACCTGACAAAAGCTTATCCGCTAGATAGCATTGAAGGACGCGCTAGCTTTATGGAGCAAGCAAAACCCTTGCTGGAAACGCTACCAGACGGAACTTTTGCTGACATGATGAAAAAACAATTGGCGGTATTAACCCAAATGGAGCCCCCTGGCACGGGCCGGGTGGTGCACGGACGGTTTATGCCTACTCATCAAGCGCGCAGAACGGGTAAAAAAAGCCCCTCAGTTATTCGTCATTTAATCACCTCGCTACTTCACGAACCCCAATTGGCCACTAAAATAAACCTGGATGAGTCGTGGCTTGAGTTAGCTATACCGGGAATGAACGTTTTGAAAGAAATACTGTCTGCTTTAGGCGACACCCCAGCTTTGACACCAGCCGTTTTGCTTGAGCGATTCCGTGGTAGTGATCACGAAAAAACGATCAAAGCCCTGTTCGCAGAAGAAAAGCTAATCGCAGGAGACTCTACAGAGCACGAGTTTTTAGGCGCTGTTGAAAGATTAAAAGAGCAGGCTAAAAAGAGCCGAAAAGACTTGCTTTTAAGTAAATCGACAGCCTTAAGTGAAATAGAGCGTGCTGAGTTAAGAGAATTGATGAAATTGCAGAGGCATTCGTAGATAAATTACAAATACCTGCTAAAATACTCTGTTCATTGGAACGTAATTAGCGTTTAGAAAACTTGGAATCTTCATGGATAAAGAACAGCAGCAAGAACAGACCTCTAAAATCAAAGCGTTAATTGCCAAAGGGCACGAGCAAGGTTTTTTAACCTATGCAGAGGTTAACGATCACCTACCGCAAGATGTAGAGCCAGAACGCATTGAAGAAATCATTACTATGATTTCGGACATGGGTATTGGTGTGCACGAAGTGGCACCAGAATCAGACACCGTTTCTGATGGAGCCGCTGCAGACACCGTGGATGATTCGGCAGCAGCCGAAGTGGCTGCGGTGGCATTGGCCACCGTTGATAAAGAATTAGGTAGAACAACAGACCCTGTACGGATGTATATGCGTGAAATGGGCACCGTTGGCTTGCTCACGCGGCAGGGCGAATTAGATATTGCAAAACGCATAGAAGAAGGCCAACAGGAAATGCTTTCCGCTATTATCCGTTTTCCGGAAGTAGTAGGCATTTTTTTAGCGACGTTTGAAAAAATTAAAAACGAAGAGCTTCGTTTGATGGATTATATCCCTGACTTCGTTGATCTCGAAGACGACTACGATTACACGCAACCTGCTGTAGCCAAAGATGAGAACGCAGAAGTAATCCCTGATATTATGGTCGAAGACGTTCAAGTCCGAGTTGACGAAATTATCGCCAAATACAAAGTCTGCACAAAAGTCATGGGCCAGCACGGCTATTCATCAGATAAGACGCAAAAAGAGTTTGATGAGTTAGCGTTATTATTTATCGCTATTAAATACACGCCGCGCTTTTTCGCACTATTGACGGGCATTATGCGAGAGCGCGTTGAGTTTGTCAGGGCGCAAGAAAAAACCATCATCGATATCTGCGTAAAACAGGCAAAAATGCCTCGCAAGGTCTTTCTTAATGGGTTTGTAAAGAATGAGAGCAGTCCGGAATGGCTTGATGCACAGCTGGAAACAGACGCAGATTTTGTGCCCACTATAAAAGCGAACATTGATGAAATTAAAAAAGCACAGCTTAGGCTGGCTTTAGTCGAGGCGGACTGCAAGTTAGTAATAACTGAAATTAAAGACATTAATCGTCATTTGTCGATTGGTGAAGCCAAAATGCGTCGTGCCAAAAGAGAAATGGTGGAAGCAAATTTACGCCTGGTAATTTCGATCGCAAAAAAATACACCAATCGCGGCTTACAGTTCTTAGACCTTATTCAAGAAGGCAATATTGGCCTGATGAAAGCCGTAGACAAATTTGAATACCGCCGCGGTTACAAGTTTTCTACTTATGCAACCTGGTGGATTCGCCAGGCTATTACACGCTCAATTGCAGACCAGGCAAGAACCATTCGTATTCCAGTTCACATGATCGAAACGATCAATAAACTGAACCGTATTACGCGTCAAATTCTTCAAGAAAAAGGCCGGGAAGCAACGCCTGAAGAGCTCGCGATAGAGATGGAAATGCCCGAAGAAAAAGTTCGGAAAGTGCTTAAAATTGCAAAAGAACCGATCTCAATGGGTACGCCAATTGGCGACGATGACGATTCAAGCCTGGGTGACTTTATTGAAGACGCGAACGCAATATCTCCTGTAGATTCCGCTACTATTGAAAGCTTAAGAGAGGCAACACAAGACG
>JBLIAQ010000066.1:0-9061 GCA_047634535.1 Cycloclasticus sp. | reverse complement strand
CGCATCGCCGCTTCGGTAATCGCCGATACTTGCGCTTTTATTCCCTGCATATCGGCAATTTCGTCGATGCACTCAATTGAGATCAGAGTTGAATCCATATCGGTGACCAATAGTCGTACCTGATCACTTTTAAAGCCGGCATCTAAGACATTAACATCGACGCTTAATTGTTGTCGGATCGCTGATAATTCAACACTTTCTACTGACTCTAAAAAGTAAAAACCATCTGCGAGTTTCGGCGATTGATTGAAAACCGCCTGGATGAGTGTCAGTTGTTCATCTGACAGCGCGTTTGAGTGAAAAATATATTTATTCATTTTATCCATTAATTACACAGCTTATTCATTAGGTTAATTGTTAGCCCTTGGGTCAAATGCATCGCGTACGACATCGGCGAACAAATTAGCCGCCAATACTAGGGAGAACATAAAAATAAAGGCCGCCGTTAAAGACCACCAGACGATCGGTTCGCGCGCCATTTCAAGCCGCGAGGTATTAATCATATTGCCCCAGCTGTACGTCGACGGATCAACGCCTATATTAATATACGACAGCACGGCCTCAGCCAGCACCAGGCCGCTAAAGTCCAGCACCACCGTTATCATCACCAGGTGCATGACATTCGGCAGTACGTGACGCTTTAAAATCTGTAATCGGCCGACTCCCAGGGCACGAGCGGCCAGCACGTAATCCATCTCACGTATCTTCAGTGTTTCAGCGCGTAATAAACGGCATAAACCGGTCCAGCTGGTCAAGCCTAAAATAGCGCATAGCAATAATAAGCGCATATCGGCACGGTCTTCTATCGTAGTAAATAGTTCTGGGTTGTTCGCCATCGTTACCTGAGCCATTAAAATAGCCGCGGCGATCAGCAATACACTTGGGATGGAACTGAGCGTTGTATAAAGGTACTGAATTAAGTCGTCAATCCAGCCCCTGAAAAAACCCGCCATTAAGCCTAAAATAATGGCGATCGGCAACATCACCATGGTGGTTAAAGAACCGATCACGAGACCCGTTCTAATGCTTTTTATCGCTTGATACAGAACGTCTTCGCCGACCTTATCGGTGCCCAGGATATGGTAATAAGGACCGAGCGTTGCCACCAAACCCACTAAAGAAAAAACGCCTAATAAGGTGAACAGACTGTTTCTCAATCCTTTAGATATCTTTAAAAAAGAATCATTTCGCGTCATAAATAGCACGCATAACCCTAACACTAGCCAACTGATTAAGGCATAGCCCACGCCCTTTAGCGCTTTTAAGGCGACGTCTTTTACTTTTTCAGACTCAGGCTTGCTTAAGTGCGCGCCACCGTACAATAAACGGGGATAAAGCCATTGAGTATCGCCGCTTTCAGCTACTTTTATTTCTTTTGCGTACGCGACGTGTGCAAAGGGTTCGGAATACGTTTTTTCAACCTGTGTTCTGATCGGGGTCAACAAAATATCGAGCACACTGAGAGTGACTGCGTTCGAGCGGCGTTCTCCATTGTCGGCTAAGTCGTGATATTGCACTCGCGTAGAATCCAGTAAACCGAGCAAAATAAAAGACAGCAAAACAGTGAGTGAAATAACTCCTGCTTTGCTATCAAATACTCGTGACCAGGGTCGTCTTAGATGTTCTTTTTTGCTCGCTCTCCAGATGATCATAACGACGCCTAAAACAAGGGCAAAAACCAGGCTATCTGTCCAAAGTAAAGTCAACATTAATCCAACCTGACCCGCGGATCCACCAGCGTGTATGAAATATCCGTCAGCAACAGGCCAATTATGTAGAGAAATGAGCCAAGGAAAACCATAGAGCGAACGATAGCAAAATCCTGACTAGCGATCGCATCGATCGTATAGCTGCCCAAACCGGGTATACCAAAAAATGATTCGGTAATTAAACTACCCATAAATAACAACGGCAAAATGACCACAATCCCTGTCAAAATTGGAATCATTGCGTTTTTTAAAACGTGTTTAAACAGCACTTGCAGATCCGACAAACCCTTTGCTTTAGCCGTTCTTACGTAGTCTTTTGCGGCTTCTTCCAAAAACAGGGTTCTATACCAACGAATGCCTGAGCCAAGCCCGCCAACTATGCTAATAAGGACCGGAAGAATAATAAACTTAAAGCCGTCGATGCCGGGTGCGTAACCAGAAATGGGCGTTAATGCGAGGAGTTTTCCAATGAAAAATTGACCAGCGATAATGTAAAACAATCCAGAAATAGACATTAAGGTAATACATATAAACAAGCCGCCAAATTCCAGGTAACTGCCTCGATAAAAAATCAGTAACAGGGCAAACGTGATGTTTGCTAATACACCAAAAACTAAAGATGGAATCGCTATCGCCAGGCTGGGCCACATCCGTTGCGAAATATCGCTAACAATATCTCGCCCGTTGTCTGACATACCTAAGTCGAATACAAAAAGGCCCACCGATTTTTTAAAAAATATCGTTTCTGTAACCGTTTGCAGGCCATTTTTTTGCTCATTCCATAACAGCGGTAAGTTATATCCGCGCTGTTGCTTCCAATTATCGACCGCCTGTTGTGACACGTGTTTATCGCCTAACTGCATGCGCGCCATATCATCTGGCGAATTAACAACGAAAAATAGTACAAAAGTTAGTATGTTAACGCCCATCAGTACGGGTAATACATACAGTAAACGCCGAATAATATAGTTAATCATAGCGCCGTTGAACGTTCGATGCGTCGATAAATTAAATACGCGGGTAAGATTAGTACAGCACAGATCAACAGGATTAAAACTAACGGCCAATAGACCGGTTTATTCCATTTGGCTTGATACTGCTGGCGTAATGCAGGATCAATATTGATGTATTTCGTTGTATTATTCGCCATCAAGTTTGGGTAAGCATTTTTATACCAGGCGTGATACAGGCTGAAGGCTTTTGGATGAAAGCCCCAAACCCAGGGCGCATCCTGTCGAGCAACATTAACCATTTGATTAATAATAGCCTGCCGCTGTGATGTATTGTCCATTTTACTCATTTTCTCAAACAGCGCATCGTACTGGGCGTTTTGATAATTCGCCGCGTTTTCTCCGCCATGCAACGCCTTAGAGTTTTTTCCATACAGCAGGAATAGAAAGTTTTCCGGGTCGGGGTAATCGGCATTCCAGCCCCACATAAATAGTTGCGCATTACCATTTCGCATTTTTTCCTGAAAACGGTTGTAATCGGTTCCGCGAATAACCAGTTGAATGTTCAGTTTATTAAACTGTTTACGCAACCAGTTTAAGCGCGCCTTGCTATCTGGGCCGCTATCCATCGTATCAAAATACAACACCAACGGCTCTCCATTTTTAGGGTCAATTCCGTTATCGTAACCGGCTTCAGTGAGTAGCACTTTGGCCTCGTCAATAGAGCGTCTTCGTGGCCCATTTTTCCATTGATAAACGACCGGGTTGATGCCCTTTTCATCCGCCAGATGGCCAAAAATTTCTGGCGGAATAATACCCTGCGCTGGTACTCCTCGACCATTCTGGAAGATCGAAATATATTCTTCATAATCTATCGCGATGGAAATCGCCTGGCGAAGTTTTTTTGCTTTAACCGAATGGCCTCCGACAAGTTTATCCAGCATATTAAAACCCAGGTAAAAAATCGACGTCGTAACCGCCGTTTGTAACTCTATGCCACGTTGTGACATATTCTCGGTCAACGCTACATCGCCAGCTGACGAAAAACTCACCGCCTGATCAAAACTGTCGGAGCTGATACCCGAGACGTCGTAATACCCTTGAATAAATTTATTCCAATAAGGAATACTTTCTTTTTCCAGCGAAAAGATCACTTTATCGGTCAGCGGTAATTTTTTACCCGCATCGCTTAACAGGCCTTTACCCTGCGCTTCTTTACCGGCTTCGGCTGGGTATCGTTGTAAATGGAAATTCGGGTTTTTACTCAACACCATTCGTCTATTAGGGTTATTTTCTGCTAAAAAATACGGCCCTGTACCGACTGGAAACCAGTCCAGTGTGATGTTTTTTGCTGCTAATACTGGGTTTAAGTAAAACTCGTCTGCTTCCCAGGGCATTGGGGAGAAAAACGGCATCGCCAGCCAATTAATAAACTGTGGGTATTTTCCTTTAATTCGAATACTAAATCGCTTGGGGTCTATTTTTTTGACTCCCGACATAGCAATAGATCGCAGTCGTTGCGATTTAGTCAGCCCCGGGCTTTTGTTTCGAAGCGATGACTGGTGCTCTGAAAAATCAGTAAAACCGACGATATAATTCGCCATTAAACCAGCAATAGGCGACTGCGTTGAAGGGTCTGCTAACCGTTTGATTTGATAGATAAAATCATCCACATTTAAATCTCTGGTAGCCAGCGGCAAATCATACAACGACGTTCCATCCCAGTCATCAGGCAGTTTGCCTTGCAGATCGACATTAAAACAAGGATGAGGCTGGAACTGTGTATTTTCGGCGATTGTAATGTGATACTCAGTGAATGCAATATCTGCTGCAACTGCATCATCCGGAAGTCGCTCACCCTGTTTATTAAAATAACTTAGCGATGGCATAGCGCTCGCTAATAAGGGTTCTAACTGGTATGGTTTTTTTAAATAATGATACTGAAATAATGACTCGTAAACCTGCGCAATAATAGCATATTCGTTTGAACTGTATGCCCTGGCTGGATCCAGGTGTTTTGGTCGCTCCGAAAAAGATGAGTAAATAACCTTTCCAACCTCTTCATTTTGCACGTAGGGGTTGTTCAACACGCCATC
Organism: Cycloclasticus sp.; assembly: GCA_047634535.1. Taxonomy (GTDB): domain Bacteria; phylum Pseudomonadota; class Gammaproteobacteria; order Methylococcales; family Cycloclasticaceae; genus Cycloclasticus. Next base: position 4,306 of record JBLIAQ010000066.1, on the reverse strand, counting down.
TGAACAAGCCGATGCTAGAAGCAGTAATAGATATGAACTGGCTACCTTAACAACTTTAATCACTGTTCAAATCCCATGGTTTAATCTGAGCGTAAAACCTGATCCTCACCCTCACTACGGGCGATAATGACGGCGCCACAGGAGTCACTGAATACATTAACGCTCGTTCTGCACATATCTAACACTCTATCCACCGCGAGAATCAAACCAATGCCCTCAAGCGGTAGACCAATGGTCGTTAAAATAATGCTGATAGCCACCAGACTTGCAGCCGGTATACCTGCCACACCGATCGAAGTAACCAGAGCCGTGATAACGATAAGGAACTGTTCTGTAAGGCCTAGTTGCAAACCGTAAGCTTGCGCAATAAACATCGCCGCCACACACTCGTATAAGGCCGTGCCATCCATATTAATGGTTGCTCCTAGTGGCAACACAAAACTACTCGTTCGGTTCGATACACCTGCATTTTTTTCAACGCACTCCAGAGTAATCGGCAGCGTTGCCGATGAAGAACTGGTTGAGAAAGATGTTAGCAAGGCCGGAAGCATTGCCTTAAAGTGGCGCAAAGGTTTCACCCTGCCTATATACTTCAATAAAAGCGGCATCACAACAAACATATGAATAGCGAGAGCAAACAAGGTCGTAAAGAAAAAATAAGCGAGTGGTAAAAAGGCCGCCAGACCAGTTGACGAGACTACTTTTGCCACTAAGCCGAATACACCCAGGGGCGCAAACTTCATGACCCAGTCGGTCATTTTCATCATCACGTCGAGTACCGCATTCCAGAAGGTCAATATCACTGATTTTTTGGCAGCGGCGATTTGAGTCATAAAATACCCAAATAACAGGGCAAAAAAGATCAGCCCCAACATTTGACCATTGGCCGCGGCGGCGACAATATTAGTCGGCACCATACGTAAAAATATAGCTGTTAAATCGCCCGCGCCTTTGCCTTCAACCTTAGCAGTAATATCGCTGATATCTTCGGTTAAGCCCACTCTGTCGCGAACCGGTTCACCATCGATAATACCGGGTTCAATAATATTGACAAGTACCAGGCCAATTAAAATAGCAATAACACTGGTCGACAGATAATAGCTTATCGTTTTACCACCCAATCGCCCCAGACCACCCAGGTCACCCATATTGCCAATGCCACAAATGATTGACGATACGATGAGCGGCACAATCAGCATTTTTAGTGCATTAAGAAATAATGTTCCTAAAAATACGTAGCCATCATAAAACGTAAAAAAACCTATTCCAGCGTTTTCACCCGATAAAGTACCAGCAACTATAGCCAGGCCTATCGCTATAAAAATCTGCCAGTGGAGTTTCATTATTGTTATTCAGATTTTTTTGCAAAGACAACGTTGGCGTCAACACTCAAATTCGCCAACGAGGCGGCGAGCGTTACCTCACCTGTTAGTTGAGCCAGGAATGTCTTAAATGAGTCACGAGAAGCCTCTGTAATATTGGCAGGGTCACCGTCGGTAATCTTACTCAGCTCAATAATTGCCATATCACCATTGTTTAGAACGGTTTGCTTGAGAGTCGGCTTCCCTTCTGTGGGGTGAGCCATACTGAACGCACCCCTTAACAGTTCTGCCGGCACATTACTATCATTACGAGTCACCGGGCCAATATCCACAATCGACATACCCTCAACTTTCCCAATATCTTTTAATGTTTGACCTGCGTCTATTTTAGCAAGGGTCTCATCGGCTTTAGACCTAAGAAGCCGTATGGCTTTATCCGTTTTAACCGATAGTTCTACTGCGCCTCTCACCTCAATTAAGGGTTGTATCTGCTCAGGCTTATGCTCTCTAACACGAAGAATAACAAGGTGGTCAGGCCCAAGCTCAAGTGCATCGCTATTGTTACCCGCCAGTACATCCTCATGAAAAGTTGCTTGCCGAACTTTATCAAAAGAAGCAATACCCTCACCTTTTTCTTCGCTAAACGTCGCCTGCTGTTGAATACTTAAGTTTAATTCCTCGACTAAAGGGTTCAGTGAGCTGGGGTTTTCAAAGCCCAATTCGGCAAATCGTTCCGCCATTTGATAAAATTCATCGGCAGCCAATTTACGCTTTAAACGCTTTTCAATATTTACTTTAACAGCTTCAAAAGGCTGCACTTTAGCTGGCTCTTGCTCAGTTAATTTAATAATTTGAAAGCCATAAGTCGTTCGGATAACATCACTCGACTCACCTACTTGAAGAGAAGCGATTGCATTTTCTAACGCTACATCTAGCAAACCATCAGTGATGATACCGATATCGCCACCTGACTTTGCTGAACCAATATCATCGGAAAACTCTTTTGCAAGGTCTGCAAAATCATCACCTGATCTGATTTTCGCCAATACATTCTCGGCCTGAGCTCGTTTTATCTCAGCTTCTGCTTCGGAAGTGCCTTCTGGTGCCTCAAAAAGGATATGGCTAGCCCTACGACGACCCAGTTTAGTAAAAGACGCAGCCTCATTTTCATAAAACTCCAATAGTTCAGCTTCTGATGGTTTAAATCCTGACATCAAATTATTTATACTTAATTCAACGTATTCAATGGACGCTTGTGCGGGCGTTTTATATAAATGCTCATTTTGCGCGTAATTTTCATTTACCTCATCATCTGTCACTTCAACCTTATCTATAACAGATGACAGCGGCAACGATAGATAACGAAAATCTCTTGTCTGGTTATTTAGACGATAAAAGTCGGTTATTTCGCTTTCGTCCACCAGCGTCGTATTAACTATTGCGCCGATAAACTGGTCACGTTCAAGCCCCATTTTTACCTGTTGAACAAATTCGTCCGTTGTCAGGCCCTTCGATCTTAATTGCTGCGTGTAACTGTCTTTATCAAAACGTCCATTTTTTTGAAAAACGTCTAATGTAGAGATGACCTCGAGTATACTTTTTTCTGAAACGGCGTAACCATCTTCATTTACTGTATATAAGATAAGTCGCTCTTGTACTAAACGATTTAATGCCTCATTTCGCACTACTTCTTCGTTAAATAATTTTGGCGAAAATTGCTCGCCGTACTGTTGCTTTAATTCAGCCATCCGCTGCTGGAAGGCGTTATTTACATCGGCTTGATAGATTTTGTAGTCGCCAATTTCTGCAACAGGGGCTTCGGAGCCACCATTGGTATAATTCTGCAAACCAAATAGTGCAAACGGAATTGAAATCAACACCAGAATGACCATTCCTAACCAGCCTTTAACGTGCGTTCTTAGTCTATCTAACATAAATATAACCTACGTATAATTTTCAAAAAAAAACCCTAAGACCATACTGGCCTTAGGGTTGTTTTGGCGGAGCGGACGGGACTCGAACCCGCGACCCCCGGCGTGACAGGCCGGTATTCTAACCAACTGAACTACCACTCCAATTTGGTGGGTGCTGAGGGGATCGAACCCCCGACATTCGCCTTGTAAGGGCGACGCTCTCCCAGCTGAGCTAAGCACCCCTAGTGCAGAGGAGGCGCTAGTTTACAGAGTCTTTTAAAGTTTTTCCAGCTTTAAATGAAGGAATTTTTGAAGCTTTAATTTGAATGGTTGCACCAGTTTGTGGATTACGGCCAGCACGAGCAGAACGCTCTTTTACTGCGAACGTACCAAAGCCAATAAGAGAGACTGAATCGCCACCTTGAAGTGCTGTTGTTACTGATGAAATGGTTGCATCTAGAGCGCGACCTGCGTCGGCTTTAGTTAGTCCTGAAGTTTCAGCTATTGCATTAATTAGTTCTGATTTGTTCATTTTATTCCCCCAATAGGATTGTTAATAATTTTAAAATACATGGATTATTTTTCTGCCGAAATATAAATCTAATGTCTATCTAAATATGATTCCAACAGTGTGAATTTATAGCCCTGGAGCCCTTTAATGTCAAGCTTTGTACGGCTTTTAAAGCTATTTTATGACATTTAAATAAAACTGACAAAATTATCCCTTTAATCCAATTTCTAACTTAGTGATTTAATGCGCTGTTATTGTTTTATTTTTTCCAGATTCTGCTTTTTCGGTTGATTTTTTTCCGGATTTTACAGCCACTTTAATTGGCGCAGGCAATCGTTCCAAAGCGACGGCAAAAACCTCGTCAATCCAGCGTACAGGAATGATTTTAAGGTTTTGTTTTATGTTCGCCGGCATTTCAACTAAGTCTTTTTCATTCTCATGCGGAATAATAACCGTCGTAATACCACCTCTTAATGCGGCTAATAATTTTTCTTTCAAACCACCAATCGGTAGCACTTCACCTCTGAGTGTAATTTCACCCGTCATTGCTACATCAGCTA
>JBLIAQ010000065.1:0-9315 GCA_047634535.1 Cycloclasticus sp. | reverse complement strand
CTCTTAAACCTGTTGGTTAAAAGTGGCCAATTTTAAAGCATGTGGTAGCTCAGGTGTGTACAAATCAACAGATAGCGCTTTAAATTTACATTGAAGGCAACCTTGTTAAGTCGCTAACGGTTTTCCCTTCCATCGCGCTTTCAATCGCCTCATCAATCAAATCTGCCTGCTCAGCAATGCAACCCGGTAATGTGATGCCTGATACGGACAAAAACCGACTCTCCTCTGCGCTACGTACGGCAACGATAACCTCACTTACTAACAGTTTATCGATTGATTTAGCGGGTAGATAACCTTTAGGCAGTTGACTACTTTCTATCACTATGTTTTTTGCTATGAGTTTGTTCAACACATAGACCACTACTCGCTGTGGCATAGTCGTTTCAACCACTAACTCGTCTATCGTAAAGGGGGCAGTACCTTTGTTGTGCCGAAGGCCAATCAAGTATATGAGCAATAAACCCAGGCGCTCTTTTACACGGTTACTTACGTCGAACCCTTCCCTACCCTGTCGTTGTGCTGATGGGTTTTGAATATAAAACGCTAAACTTGAGCCGAATAATAAAATTAACCAGTTAATGTATAACCAGATGAGCAGCATAATAACCACCGCAAAACTAGAATATATAGCGGTGTATTTAGTGGAAGTAACCACGAATGCTGCAAATAAAAGGCTGGACGTTTCCCATAAAAAACCAGCCACAACAGCACCCAGCATGGCTGAGCCAAGGCGAACCCGTGTATTGGGTACAAAGATATAAATAAAAGTGAAGACGCCCATCACCATAATGTAGGGCAGTAATTTTGTTGCTAATATAATAAGGCTACCAAACGGTTCGATGGCGGCAAAATAAGATACCATCGATGAATTCATCACCGTGGCCGTTAAACCCACCGCCGACACCATCAGCACTGGACCGATCAATATAACGCTCAAATAACTACTAAACCGTTCGCCAATGCTGCGCGTGGCTTCGACGTGCCAGATCATATTAAAGGCATTTTCGATCTTTTTGACCAGCGATAAAACGGTATAAATGAGCAGGCCCAAACCAAGCGAACCCAACACACCCACTTTTATATTGTCGATAAAGCCGATGATGTTTTCGCCAATACCAACCCCTTGGTCGCCTAATGGGGCGAGGAATTGAAACAAAAAGGGTTCAATTTCATTATGTGCGCCCATCGCTTTTAACACAGAAAAACTCAATGCCAGCAGCGGCACTATGGATAATAGCGTCGTATAAACCAGACTCATAGCCCGCAGGCTCAACTCACCGCTGGTGAGATCTGATATTGCCGCATAAACAACGCGTAACGCTTTAAACAGGCGAAGTTGAACTGCAGGCATCCTTTTGTCCTTCGGCCAAAGATAATGCTCCAGCCTGTATTGCAAATCAAATGGTTTCACTGTCACCACTACACCCCTCTAGAAAATTAAAATCTATTTATATATACCTTAAATATCCTACAGGTTCCTTTTTTCTTAAACAAATTAAGGTATTATTTGCAGCTAAATATTAATTTCATAGGGCCTCATGTCAGATCAAGAAAGTATCGTATTAAATAGAAATGTAAATGCTATCGTTATTCCTGCTGGTGTACACGTTACGCTGAAAAAAGATGACGTCGTCACCATTATGCAATCACTCGGCGGTTCCTATACAGTGTCGAGCGAGACGGGCATTATGGCGCGAATTTCAGCTATTGACGCCGATGCCTTAGGTAAAGAAGTTGAAGTGATTCACGCCTATGAAACTGGCACCGACCCCGAATCTATGCGTGAAGCGGCCTGGGCGTTTATGAAAACGGTTTATGACCCTGAGATTCCCGTTAACGTGGTGGACCTTGGTTTAATCTACGACTGTACCGTTCGCGCACTAACCGATGGCCTTAACCACGTACACGTCACCATGACATTAACCGCACCCGGTTGCGGCATGGGACCCGTTATCCAGTCCGATATCGAATCGGGTATCAAGCGCATGGATGGCGTAGAAACCGTTGATGTGGAAGTTGTGTTGGACCCACCCTGGAATCAAAGTATGATGTCTGAAGCGGCAAAACTACAGCTCGGTATGATGTAAAAAATTTGTAATCGCGTCATTTTATCGTGTCAGAAAGCGCTTTTTATATCGCCTTTATTATTGGTTTTTTAGGTTCTACGCATTGCGTCCCTATGTGTGGTGGCATCGTGGGAATTTTGAGCTCGAAAGGTGATGATTCCGATCACATAGCCCCAGTCAATGCTTTATCGATAAGCCTTTGTTATAACGCCGGACGGATTTTAAGTTATAGCTTTATTGGTTTACTGGCCGGCGCGGTTGGGCAAGTCACGATGGCCCCGCTTGATGATGACTCGCTGATTCTTTTCTCTCGAATCATTACCTCTATCTTTATGCTGGCGTTTGGTTTTTATCTATTGGGCTGGCTCAACTTTTTAAGCTACCTGGAGCGATCTGGGCAACGTTTATGGAAGCATATTTCACCCATTAGTCGCCGCATACTGCCTATTCAAAATAAACGCGGGGCTTTTTATCTGGGTTTGATATGGGGTTGGTTGCCCTGCGGACTCGTTTATTCAGCGCTGGCCTGGAGCCTGGCCAGCTCGCAGCCTATTAGTGGTGCGCTTATTATGCTGTGTTTTGGCCTGGGTACCTTGCCGATGTTGTTAGCGATGGGCGTTTTTTCTAAAAAACTCGTTCAACTGAGAAACTCCGCCATCATTCGCCGCGCCTCTGGAGGCCTTATTATTGCTTTCGCGGTTGTTAATTTAATCAGCCCGAGTTGGCTACATCACGGATTACACTAACTCGTCTGGCTTTTTATTCTCTTTCTCTTCATCAGTATCGCCAACATCGTTCAGCTGATCTTCCTCTTCGTACAAAATACTGTGCGCCGGGCCCTCTAAATCATCGAATTGACCTGACTTTACCGCCCACAGAAACACAGCAATAACGATCGCCACTAAAATAATCGACACCGGTATCAAAAAATATAAACTATCCACTGTACCTACCTGTTGAATTAGAGGCTTTCGCACCAAATGACTGCAGCCGCAGCCTGAATGAATTCAGCACCACCACCAATGAGCTAACGGACATGCCAAGCGCCGCTTGCCAGGGTTCAACGTGGCCGCCCATCGCCAGCGGTAAAGCGCCTATATTGTAGACCAGCGCCCACGCCATGTTTTGTTTAATAATCGCACGCGTTTTTTTTGAAAATTGAAACACTTGTTGCAGGCTATTCATATCATCCCCCATCAGCAAAATGTCGGACGATGAGCGCGCTAATTGGCTGGCGCCCGGTACCGAGATAGACACGTCGGCTTTCGCCATAATAGGCGCGTCATTAACGCCATCACCCACCATTGCCGCTTGCTCGCCATTGGCCTGTAAGTGCTCAATTTCATTTAACTTATCCGCTGGAGAAGCGTCAAACTTATACTGAGGAATAGCCAGTTTTTTTGCTACCCACGCTACGGGCGCTTCTCTATCTCCACTCACCAGGCTTACCGACTTGCCCTGCCCTTTTAACCACGCGATAGCCGAACTTGCGCCTTTCCTGATGTCATCGTGTATTTCAAAAACGGCGAGAAGCTGTTTGCGATCTGCTAAATACACCTGAGTTGCTTTCGTATCTTTTGAGTTAATGGATATTCCAAGCGACTCAAGCAGATACTTTTTTGAGCCTAAGTAATAACTCTCGCCCTCGATAATGCCTTTTAAACCTGCGCCGCTTTTATGTTCAACGTGGCTCACCTGTTGATGTTGATGCGCCTTTTCTCGCTTAAAGGCTCGAGCTATGGGGTGGTCAGAAAAACCTTCCATACTGATCGCTATATCCAGTACTGTCTGTTGATCTAACGATGAGTGTAAATGACAATTAAATACGCTCATTGAACCCTGAGTGAGCGTGCCCGTTTTATCAAAAATAACGTGTTTTATATTCGCTAATTTTTCTAAAGCCTGGCCCTTTGTAATAATGACACCCCGTTCAAATAAAGCGCTCATGGTGGCGGTGTACGCGGTTGGCGTTGCCAAAGATAACGCACAGGGGCAAGTGACCACTAACACCGATAAGGCGGTTGAAAACCAGTCTGCGTCGCCCTGCCAAAACCCATACCAGGCGGTTCCAGCCGTCAACAGAATAACCATAGAAATAAATAGGCTGGCGTAGCGATCTGCCAATTCTACCCACGCGGGTTTTTCGCCGTGCGCCCTGTCGATTAAACGCGTAATTGTCGATAGCGTACTGTCCTCGCCCACACAGCTTACTCTAGCTATTAGCGTATCGTTTAAATTATGGCTGCCGCCCAATAAGGCATCGCCCTCAGCTTTATCTAATGGCTCGTCTTCACCAGTCAGGATGGATTCATCTACCTGTGAGCTACCTTGTATGATGATTGAATCCGCAGGAATAACTTCTCCCGGATTAATTTGAATTTGATCACCCAGCAATAGAGATTTTGCCGAAACACTCTCAACCCGACCCGCCGCCATCACCCGTTTAGCGATAACAGGCGTTGCCTGGGTGAGCCGTTCACTTGAGCTGATCGCGTACCAGCGCGTTAAAAACTCCACGTAGCGTGCTAACAAAAGGAATAGCACGAACATGCAAACGGATTCGTAATAGGTGTCGCCCTCAGCCCGATAAGTATTAAAAAGACTGGCTACAAAACCCAAACTAATGCCTAGCGCAACCGGCACATCCATTCCCGGCATTTTATTTTTTATATCACGGTAAGCTGCTCGTAAAAAAGGTTTGGCAGAAAATACAAGTACCGGAAAGGTCAATAAGGCACTAATCCACTTTAAAAAAAGCAGCATCTCAGGGTCTATTTCGTTAGCATCAGCAATGTAAATGCCCAGCGTAAGCATCATCACCTGCATACTGCAAAACACCGCCACGCCTATTCTAGCTAAAAAGTCCTTACGTTCTTTTTGCAGGGCCGAAAATTGTTTACTCGCGTCATACGGTAAGGCCCGATAACCAATCGACTGAATGGCCGCCAACACCTCGCTTAATCGTACGGTATTGCGATCTATTTTGAGCTGCGCTCGCCGTGTGGCGTAATTGATTTTAAAAGACAGAACCCCGGATAACTGACGGACGTGTTTTTCAAGCAACCAAATGCAGGCAGAACAAGTGATTCCTTCTATTATCAGTGAGCTTTCAATAACCTTGTCTTTCGAGGGCAAAGGTACAGCGTTTAGCTGATCATGATCATAACTTTTTAACTCGTCGGGTAGCGCCAGCGAAGACGGTGCATACGCCGTTCTTTTCTGATAAAAACTGGATAGGCCATTATCAATAATAGCCTGCGCCACCGCTTCACAACCGGGGCAGCACATAACACGCCACTGACCATCAAAATTAAGGCCATAGCGACTTTCTTGTGGTACATTAAGACCGCAGTGGAAACAGACTGGACGGTGCTTTACTTTGTCTTCCAACGCGTTAACCCAATATTTTATTTCGACGACGCATCACGTAATATACTGTTAACCTAAATTTATTCATAGCGATGAGCACAGCAGCCAATAATTTATTCCGAGAACTAAGCGTCTCCTGCTCAAATTGCAGCCTCGGTGAGCTTTGCATACCGCATGGACTTAACCAGCAAGATATTGAACTGCTGGACGATTCTGTTAGCCATACCAAATTATTGCGTAACGGAGATATGCTGTATCACCAACACTCACCTTTCGAGTCACTCTACGCCCTTAAATCAGGCTCCGTTAAAATAACCACCTTAAACCAGGAGTCCAATGAAGACGTTATGGGCGTTTACTTGCCCGGCGAAATTATCGGCTTTGATGGCCTCGCAGAAGGTCAGTATCAATGTTCTATACAAGCCCTCGAAACCAGTAATGTCTGCGAAATAAATCTAGATAAGCTACATAAAAGCATTCCCAGCATTTATAAACAGCTGCTAAAACACGCCAGCAAAGCTATCAACGAAAGCAATAATAATGCCTCTGCCGGCAAAGTAAGCGCCGAAAAAAGAATCGTTTCTTTTCTTCTCGACCTGGCCGAAAGGTACCGCGTAGGCGGCTATATCTATACCGAGTTTAATTTCTTTCTATCCCGTACTGAAATGGGAAATTTCCTTAATCTCTCACCTGAGACGGTCAGTCGCGGCATACGTAAGCTTGAACGCGACAAATTCATAACGCTTCAACACCAACGTCGAATCAAAATAAATGATCTCGACGGCCTAAAAAGCCTGTTAACTAATCCTTAGTTAACGCAGAGTATACGCGCCAAATTTGCGCGCAAAGTTGAACCATCTTATTTAATCTATAAACCTGATATATGTCAGTTTTGCTGCAGGTCAGCATCTCACGCTCCCGCTAAGCAAGTAAACTATACACGCGTATTTTAAAAATGAGATTCAGATATGGGCAACATCACTTTTAACGACACTGTCGTTCGGCAATTTTCTATCATGACTATTGTTTGGGGAATAGTCGGCATGCTCGTTGGCGTCATTATCGCCGCGCAGCTCGTCTGGCCCGCACTAAATTTTGATGTGTCCTGGCTTACCTATAGCCGCCTAAGACCCTTACATACTAATGCGGTTATTTTTGCATTTGGTGGATCGGGGCTTATGGCTACGTCATTTTACGTCGTGCAGCGAACCTGCCAGGCGCGACTATTTGGTGACGCACTGGCCAGTTTTGTTTTTTGGGGGTGGACGCTTGTTATCGTTCTCGCCGCCATCACCTTACCCCTCGGTTACTCACAGGGCGGCGAATACGCTGAACTTATCTGGCCGATTGATTTACTCATTGCCATTGTATGGGTGTCTTACGCGATCGTCTTTTTTGGCACCATCATGAAACGTAAAACAAAACATATTTACGTTGCTAACTGGTTTTTTGGCGCCTTTATTATCGCCGTTGCCTTATTACATATCGTTCGCTCACTCGCTATTCCGGTCAGCTTAACGGAGTCTTACCCCATATACGCTGGCGCTACCGACGCGATGGTTCAATGGTGGTACGGCCATAACGCAGTAGGGTTTTTCTTAACCGCCGGCTTCCTCGGCATGATGTATTATTTTGTGCCAAAACAGGCCGAACGCCCTATCTATTCGTACAGGTTATCTATCGTGCATTTTTGGGCGTTGATCTCTGTGTATATGTGGGCCGGGCCACACCACCTTCATTACACCGCTTTACCTGACTGGATTCAATCTGTCGGTGCCGCTTTTTCTATTATCTTATTAGCACCGTCTTGGGGTGGCATGATCAACGGCATTATGACCTTATCCGGCGCATGGGAAAAACTTCGTACCGACCCTATTCTTAAGTTCCTGATCGTTTCCTTGTCTTTTTATGGCATGTCGACGTTTGAAGGCCCGATGATGGCTATCAAGTCGGTAAATGCCTTATCGCACTATACCGAATGGACCATCGGCCACGTTCACTCTGGCGCGCTTGGCTGGGTCGCTATGATAACCATCGGCTCGCTATACTATTTAATCCCCAAATTATTTGGCAAGCAGGATATGTACAGCTTGAAACTGGTTGAAACGCATTTTTGGGTCGCCACCATTGGTATCGTTCTATACGTTACCTCTATGTGGATTGCGGGTGTTATGCAAGGTTTGATGTGGGGCGCTATTAACGAGGACGGAACACTAACGTATAGCTTTGTTGAGTCTCTATTGCGCATGATTCCTTTCTATATCATACGTTTAATGGGTGGCGTACTGTTTTTAGTCGGCATGCTTATCATGGCTTATAACGTGTATAAAACCACTCAAGGTGCCGAGCCTTCTCGCGTACTTGTACCGCAAACTGTATAGCTGGAGCAGATAAGATGAGTCACGAAAAAGTAGAAACAAATATCGGGCTGATGATGGTGCTAATCATCCTCGTTATTTCGGTCGGTGGACTGATAGAAATCGTCCCCTTATTTTTCATTAAAAAAACCACCGAGCCCGTCTCCGGTCTTATGCCATATAACTCATTACAGCTTGCCGGCCGTGACGTGTATGTTCAAGAAGGTTGCTATGGTTGCCATTCACAAATGATTCGACCCTTTCGCGCTGAAACCGAGCGCTATGGTCATTATTCGCTCGCCGGGGAGTTTGTCTATGACCGACCCTTCCAGTGGGGCTCAAAAAGAACGGGGCCTGACTTACATCGCGTTGGAGGGCGTTATGGTGATGATTGGCACCGCTTACATTTAACCAACCCTCGCTCAGTGGTACCAGAATCTAATATGCCAGGGTATCCATGGCTTGCAGATAATCTAGTTGACGGTGAATTGATAGCCGATAAAATGCGCGTGCTTCGTATGCTCAATACGCCTTATAGCGATGAAGATATTGCCAACGCCCCTGCTTCGGTTAAAGGGAAAACTGAAATGGATGCACTAATAGCTTACCTGCAAGTTCTTGGCACTCACGTGAGCTCAAGGAGATAAGCTATGTTTGATATTAATACCATCCGTTCCATTTTCACCCTACTGCTGTTTATATTGTTTATCGCTATCTGTATCTGGGCGTACAGCAAAAACCGCAAAAAGGAATTTGAAGACGCCGCTAATATTCCCTTTCAAAATGATGAAATTAGTAAGCCGCTAGAAGGGAGCAAAAAATGAATTTATTTTGGTCCATCATTGTTGATATTGTTATTCTGTTAAATATCGTCGGCTGTTACTGGCTTATTAGATGGGTCGCAAAGCCCAACAAAGGCGAGGCTAATCAAGGTGAATCCACCGGCCACGTCTGGGATGGCGACTTAACCGAGCTGAACAACCCGATGCCTCGCTGGTGGCTTTACATGTTCTACATCAGCATCGTTTGGGGCTTAATATACCTTGTGGTATATCCCGGTTTCACTACGTATTCTGGTGTGTTCAACTGGACATCTGACAAGGAATATAACGAAGAGGTCGCCGATGCAGCAGAAAATTATGGTCCTCTCTTTAGTCAATTTTCAAAAACGTCTATTGAAGAGCTGAGTAAAAATGAAAGCGCGCAAAAAATGGGCCAGCGTTTATTCGTTAACTACTGTTCACAGTGTCACGGATCTGATGCCGGAGGCTCTAGAGGCTTTCCTAACCTCACCGATAACGACTGGATTTGGGGAGGCTCGCCTACGGCCATTCATCAAACCATTCTAAATGGGCGCGACGCCGCCATGCCTGCCTGGGAGTCGGTACTAAAACCACAACAAATTGAATACCTTGCCGATTATATATTTAGCTTAAGTGGCAGAGAACACAAGGCGACCGATGCGCAACGCGGCAAAGCAATTTTTGCAAGTTACTGTGTCGCCTGCCATCAGGCTAATGCGA
>JBLIAQ010000064.1:0-9438 GCA_047634535.1 Cycloclasticus sp. | reverse complement strand
AACCAGCCGATTTGCCCGGTGCACTTGCGTATATGGGTTTAGGGCCGGGTGAAATGGGCCAGGACGCGCATAATTACGCATGGGCTACGGCTTTTAAGAAAAGGGCTCAAGTAGCTTAGATCTACAGGTTTCCGATTAGCACCAGATTTATAGATAGGAGAAAAAATGGCTGTATTTCCAATTAGTTCAAATTTTGAAGGTGATTTTGTTGTGCAACTCGTGGCAGTGGACACTGGCGATACGATGGATCAAGTGGCGGAAAAGTGTGCCTATCATTCGGTCGGTCGCCGGGTTGCTCCTCAACCTAAAAAAGTAATGAGAGTGCGATTACATCAAACCAGTAAAGTCTATCCCCGGGATATGAAAGTCTCCGATGCAGACTGGAGAGCGACTGAAACGTTAGATATTATTTTTGCGGATAAATGAGTTAAAGAGAAGATATGGCCTTTGAAAAAATTTGTACTTTAGATGATGTATGGGAAGGCGATATGGACGCCTTTGAAACTTTGAATGGCACACAGGTGCTCGTTTTAGGTGTTGATGGCGGTGATTTGAAGGCCTTTCAAGCGGTTTGTCCACACCAGGAAATAGATCTTGTTGAGGGTGAATTTGATGGCAAAGTACTGACCTGTAAAGCACATTTATGGCAATTTGATGTATCGAGTGGAAAAGGACTTAATCCGACCGACTGTCAGATTGCAGAATACCCTGTAAAAATTGAGGGAGAGGATGTTCTGGTTGATGTTAAGGGAATTGAACCTTTTACCGCGCATTCATAAAGTAAGCAATTAATCTGAAAGTTAAATTAATAGGAAATTATAATGACAGGTGCACACCTTAAAGACGCATATAAACAGAATAAAGTCGGCCCCATTTTAAATGGCGGTGATGTTGCGCAGGCTGCAATTGAGGCGGCGGAATGGGATAACCCGGATAAAGAAATTATCGTAGACGATAAAGGTGCCTACGTGCGCATATCGGCAGAAGGAGAATTAGTGCTAACCAGAGCGTCTATGGAAGAAGCGTTAGGACGTGCCTTTGAAATGCGTGAAATAGAAATCCACCTGGGTTCAATGGCCGGACAAATTGAAGTAACGCCAGAACAAATTCGTTTTTACTTTGAAAAAACGCTTTAAGTTAGGATAAAAAATCATGAGTGATATTCCAGTAGAAGAGTTGAAGCCATTAAAAACCTGGTCACACCTTTCTAAACAAAGAAAAAGGCCGAGTGAATATGAAATCGTATCGACCAATTTGCATTTTCATACCAACAATCCCGACAAACCATTTGAAATAGGCCGCGACGCGAAGATGAACGATTGGTACATTAAGTACCGTAATAATAGTCCATTAAAACACGAAGATTGGGATGCCTTTAGAGACCCAGAGCAACTGGTTTATAGAACATATAATATTTTACAGGACGGTCAGGAAGCTTATGTAACGGGTTTGCTGGAACAGTTTAGTGAGCGCGGCAACGATCAGATGATCAGTAAACAATGGGCGTCAGATCTTGCACGTTTATACGCGCCTTCGCGATACTTATATCACGCGCTGCAAATGGGCTCGTCATATTTGCACCAGATATCTCCAGCCAGTACTATTTCAAATATGGCTACTTATCAATCGGGAGATCACTTACGTTGGCTCACCCATACGGCATACCGTACCTGCGAATTAGCCAAAACATGGAACGACGTTGGTTTAACTGAAAACGAACGCGAGTACTGGGAAAATGATGCGGCCTGGCAGGGCTTTAGAGAGTTAGCCGAAAAAGCTCTGATCACTTGGGACTGGGCAGAAGCTACCGTAGTGTTTGACGTCATTTTAAAGCCAGCCGTTTCAGCTGCGGTACAGAAACAGCTTGGATTAGCCGGTGCAGAAAATGGTGATACCCTGCTTTCATTATTAAGCGACGCACAATTACGCGACGCCGAGCGACACCAGCGTCAGACGCAAAAACTGCTTGAGTTTGCATTAAGTAATGAAATCAATGCGCCAATTATCCAGGCCTGGGTTGATAAATGGCAACCCTTGGCCGATAAAGCTATTGAGGCGTATTGTGCAGCGTTAACCGACCTACCCGATGCGGCAGAAGAAGCTAAGGCCTATGCAACGGCGGCGAGGCAATCTTTCGGCCTAAAATAATTTAAGCAAATAAAAAGCCGCGCCGTGAATTAAATGCGCGGCCTTTTTATGTCGGCTAATAATGATAATGCGCATCGAAATAATTAGGCGTGGCTTATATAATGGACTGCTTACTGTGCGCCATTAAGCAGCCAAACCATAAAATTTAATCCAAATTTAGATGAGTCATTTAAAGTTAAGCGTTTTAGACCAATCCCCAGTGCACGATGGGCAGCCAGAATCATCTGGTTTATTTAGTACCATCGAGTTGGCAAAAAAGTGTGATGAACTAGGCTATCACCGCTATTGGGTGGCGGAGCATCACGATACACCGGGCTATGCCAGTCCCTGCCCAGAAATAATGGTGAGTAACGTTGCCAATGCCACTAAAAGAATCAAAGTGGGTAGCGGCGGGGTGATGTTGCCGCATTACAGCGCGTTTAAAGTGGCAGAAACATTTAAGATGTTAGAGGCCTTTCATCCAGGACGCATTGATTTGGGTGTGGGGCGCGCACCAGGTGGAACGCCCGTTTTATCAGCTGCTATTTCAGCGCCAAGGCAAACCATTCCTTCTGAATATTACCCGGGTCAAACTCGAGACCTTATCGGCTATTTAAATAATAATTTGCCCGCTGATCACCCCTATAGTCGAGCGACTGTTAGGCCGATGGATGTGGGTGCACCAGATGTCTGGATGCTGGGTTCGAGCGATGGTAGCGCCGAAATAGCTGGCGTGTTGGGCGCAGGTTTTGTATTGGCGTTGTTTATTGGAACCCACGATAGACCCGCTGAGATTATTCAGCGCTATCGAGACGCTTTTCAAGCGGGCGGTAGTCTTGCCGAACCTCAGGCCATTATCGCGGTGGCCGCCATTTGTGCAGAAACCAGTGAAGAAGCTGAATATATCGCCAGTAGCCACGTGTACTGGAAGGTGCAAGCCTTCAGACACGGTACGCGGGACGCTTTATTTCCACCAGAAGTCGTGATGGAAAAAAAGAAACAATTGTCGTTGTCGGACCAGGCTTATTATGAAGAAACTTTGGCGACGATGGTTACGGGAACGCCAACAGAATGTCAGGCAAAGCTTGAAAAAATTGCAGAAACCTATCAAGTCGATGAATTAATGCTAGTGAATGTGACCTATTCATTTAATCCACGTATAGAATCTTATAAGATGCTGGCCGAACAGTTCGGTCTATCCAACTAAACCAAGGAGATTTCCATGAGTAATAACCCAGAAATTGCGAAAAGTATTCAAACAGGCGCTTTTAAAACAAACTATCACGATGTGGGTGAAGGTTCGCCGGTCTTTATGATTCATGGTTCGGGACCGGGCGTCACAGCATGGGCTAACTGGCGTTTAGTGATTCCTGAGTTAGCCAAAAATCACCGTGTTATTGCACCCGATATGGCCGGCTTTGGTTTTACCGAGCGCGTTGAAGGTTACGAGTACACAATGGCTAACTGGGTACAGCACGCGATTGATTTAATGGACGCGTTAAATATTGAGAAAGCAGATTTAGTGGGTAATTCTTTTGGCGGCGGTTTATCTATCGCGTTAGCCATTGCGCACCCTGAGCGCGTTAATAAACTCGTGTTAATGGGCGCCGCAGGCGTTAAGTTTGAATTAACACCGGGTCTGGATGAAGTGTGGGGTTATCAACCATCAGTGGCAAATATGCGAAAAATGATGGACTTGTTTGCGTATAACCGCAACCTGGTAACCGATGAGTTGGCGGAGCTTCGTTATAGAGCGAGTATCCAGCCTGGTTTTCAGGAATCATTCAGCAAAATGTTCCCGGCGCCACGTCAGCAATGCGTCGATGCCTTAGCGAGTGATCACGAAGATATTAAGAAAATTCAGCATGAAACCTTAATTGTTCACGGTCGTGAAGACTTAGTCGTGCCGCCTATTACCTCAACGACATTGTTTGATTTAATTCCAAATTCGCAACTACATATGTTTGGTTGCTGCGGCCACTGGACGCAAATTGAACACAACGCGCGCTTCAATGAATTAGTTAAAGACTTTTTCGCAGAATAAAAAGGCAAGCGGGCTATAGTCTTATGCGATTTACGTTTATCGGTGCTGGCGGTATAGGTTGTTACTATGCCGCTCGGCTAATTAAAGCCGGGCACGAGGTTGTTTTAACGGCGCGTGGCGAACACTTGCAAGTAATGCGTGATAAGGGCTTAACCGTCACACATCCCGAATTAACGTTTAATCAACCGGTCGTAGCCTGCGCTACCGATGAATGGTTGGCGCAGTACCAGCCTTCGCAGGTTGACGTCATTGTGGTCTGTCTGAAAGGGATGCATACAGAGTTATTTGCAGAGCAGCTAGGAGAATGGTGCCGGCAATATGAAGGGCAGAATTTGCCCTTGGTGCTATCGCTGCAAAATGGCGTTGAGAATGAGCAATATCTAAATGCTGCCGTGCCTGAAGGGCTTGTTTTAGGCGGTATAGCTCGCCGGATAGGGGCGAATATCATTAAGCCCGGCGTGGTAGAAGCGGTTGGGCCTGCGCAGGTTATTTTTGGCCTATGGCCAAACCATCAAAACATCGAAGCTGATCGTCTAAGTCAGCTTACTAGCCTTGCCGAAAGCTTTAATCAGGCACTGATACCCACGCAGCTGAGCGGCGATATCAACAAAGAGCTCTGGCGTAAGCTCATGATCAATAATGGTTTCAACCCCATTTGTACTTTGCTGCAAATAGAAACGGGGGAAACAGCCCTATTTCCCGCTTTAACGCCATTGATAAAAGGCGCTATGCAAGAAGCGGCGTTAGCGGCAAAAGCGAGCGGCGTAGAATTTACCAGGGCCGACGTTGACGAAATGTTTGAATTGATTTCTACCTTCGACTCGATCAAACCTTCAATGTTGATAGATCGAGAAAAGGGTCGACCCTTAGAAATTGAAGAGATTTGCGGGGTGGTTATCCGTGGCTGCGAAGCATTAGGGAAAGATGCGCCTTATAACCGCTGCATTGCTACCTTACTAGACGTTACGCTGGCAAAAAAATAACTAGATGTACCAGCTTCGAGCAATATCGGGTGTGCTGTTATTTGTGGGGCTTGTCGTAACACTCGTTAATGCATTTATACCTCTTCTTCCTCATTGGTTAGGCGGCGCGTCGGTCTGGCTGGCGGGGCTTATATTGTTTTTCGATTTAGCTATAAAGCAGAAAAAAATTATTCTAACGATCGCTTCGCTGGCGAGCATCAGTTGGTTCATTGCCTGGCAAACGGACCGACTGAGCAATTTCATCGAGGTTATTTCCATCAATCAATCGATGATCGTTATGCTGATCGGTGTGCAGTTTCTACAATTAGTCGCCTTACCGGACAGTGATGAGAGTGAAAGTTTGCCCGTGGGTGAGCGAGGTTTTATTAAGAGCTATTTGGGCGTTCATTTATTCTGTTCGGTGATCAATTTATCGGTCGTATTATTGGTGGCTGATCGGTGGGCTAAAAAGGGCAAACTTTCGCGCAACCAGCTCAAGTTACTCACTCGGGGCTTTTGTTCGGCGGCGCATTGGTCGCCTTTTTTTGCAGCGTTTGCCGCGGCAATGGTGTTCACGCCAAACGCAACACTCTCACTCGTCATACCTTTAGGCCTGGTGATGGCCTTCGCTGCCTTCTTACTGACCTGGATTGAAGTAAAAAGAGACGACGATGGATCGCTTGAAAATTTTGTCGGCTACCCGATGCATTTCGAGGCGCTGTGGCTAATCGTCGTTTTAGTCTCTGTGGTATTCGTTTTACACCTGATGCTGCCTTCAATAAAAGTCTTATTACTGATCGCACTGAGCGCATTATCGGTCAGTTTATTGGTATTACTCGCTCGTAAAGGAGCAGTAGCGGCGGCGTTGGACTTTGAGCACCACCTGCGGACTAAATTACCAAATATGAAAAGCGAATTGCTACTTTTTCTAATAGCGGGCGTCTTAGGAGCCGGTGTGGCATCTGCTCTGGACGGACTGTCAATAGCGGTTCCTATAACGCATTTTGATGGCGTTGCCGCACTGATCATATTGTTTTTCACATTAATACTGGCACTCGTTGGCGTTCACCCAGTTATTAGTATCGCGGTGATTGGACACTGGCTAGCAGACATACAACCAGACCAAACCTTACTGGCAATTATGTTTTTGATGTCCTGGGCGATAGGTGCTTCGGCGAGCCCCGTTTCGGGTGTAAGCCTTGCACTACAAGGTCGTTACGATGTGTCGGGCTGGTCTATTTCTAGCTGGAACTTAGGCTATACAATCAAGATGTATGGCGTAGCTTGTGTCGTGTTGTTATTCACCAGTTCCATACTTGGGCTGTAAGGTGCTCGCCCATTTGCGCTAGAACAAGTATCATATACATTTCAATCAATCATTAGCAGGGCTTCTGCAATAAAATATAAGGACTTATCGCTTTGACAGACAATAAAAAACAAAATTCATTTAATAGGGAAGAGTTATTAAGCTGTGGGCGAGGCGAGTTGTTTGGTCCGGGTAATGCTCAGTTGCCGTTACCCAATATGTTAATGGTGGACCGTGTGGCATCAATTACCGAGGATGGTGGCGCTTACGGTAAAGGTCAAATAGTTGCCGAGCTCGATATTTCGCCGGACTTATGGTTTTTTGAATGCCATTTTCCGGGTGATCCTGTGATGCCAGGCTGTTTAGGGCTAGATGCTATGTGGCAGTTGGTTGGTTTTTATCTTGGCTGGAAAGGAGGTTTGGGTCGAGGTAGAGCCCTGGGTGTTGGCGAGTTGAAATTTACCGGTCAAGTATTACCTACGGCTAAGAAAGTAACGTATAAAATTGACATTAAACGCGTGATAATGAGAAAACTGGTGATGGGTATTGCAGACGCCGTGATGGAAGTAGATGGCAAAGTAATTTATGAAGCTAAAGACCTCCGCGTTGGTTTGTTTGCTTCAACAGAGAATTTTTAGGAGAAAGGTTAATATGAGACGTGTTGTTATAACAGGTATGGGAATTGTTTCTTCACTAGGAAGCGACGTAAATAGTGTTGCAAGTTCTCTCAAAACTGGAAAATCAGGCATTAGTTTTGTAGAAGCTTATAAAGAAAAAGGATTTCGTAGTCAAGTTGCTGGGGTACCAGTGATCAACCTTGATGAGTTGATAGATCGTAAAGTGCGCCGTTTTATGGGGGACGCAGCGGCCTACGCTTACGTTTCCATGCAACAGGCTATTGATGATGCAGGGCTAACCGAAGAAGAAGTTTCAAATCCTAAAACGGGTTTAATTATGGGTTCTGGTGGTGCTTCGACTAAAAATGTCGATGCAGCGGTAACCCTATTGAATACAAAGGGTATTCGTCGCGTTGGGCCATATATGGTCCCAAGAACGATGAGCAGTACGGTATCTGCTGGATTGGCGACGCCGTATAAAATTAAAGGTGTTAACTATTCAATCACCTCAGCATGCGCTACCAGCTCGCACTGTATTGGTAATGCGATGGAGCTTATTCAGCTCGGCAAGCAAGACCGCGTGTTTGCCGGTGGTGGCGAAGAAGAGCACTGGTCATTAACGATGATGTTCGACGCCATGGGTGCTTTGTCGACGAAAAGAAACGATACCCCCGAGCTTGCGTCACGCGCATACGATGCCGACCGTGATGGCTTTGTTATCGCTGGCGGTGGTGGCACGGTGGTCGTTGAAGCCTTGGACGTGGCGTTAGCGCGTGGCGCTAAAATATATGCAGAATTAGTCGGTTATGGCGCAACGTCTGACGGTTACGATATGGTCGCACCATCAGGTGAGGGTGCAACGCGTTGCATGCAAATGGCTTTAGAAAATATTGACGCACCGATTGATTATATTAATGCGCATGGAACCAGTACACCGGTTGGTGACGTGGCAGAACTGAAAGCGGTGAAAGCCGTTTTTGGCGCTAATACACCGCCGATAGGTTCAACAAAATCATTATCCGGGCACTCATTAGGCGCTGCGGGTGTACAGGAAGCGATTTATTGTCTATTGATGATGAAGGGTGATTTCATCACAGCGTCAGCTAATATTGATAATCTGGATGAAGCCGCTAACGAGGTGAATATTGTTCAAGAAACACAGCATAACGTTAGGTTGAACACCGTTATGTCGAATAGTTTTGGCTTTGGTGGCACGAATGCAACCTTGGTGTTTAAACGATTTGAAGGATAAGCAATAATCTAACGAACATAAAAAAGCCGGTCAAAGACCGGCTTTTTTATGTTCAAAATGACAGCTATTTTATATTTAACAATTCCATCTCGAAAATTAGCGTTTCATTAGGGCCAATCGCTCCACCGGCGCCGTTTTCGCCATAGGCGAGTTCAGAAGGAATAAAGACCTTCCATTTAGAGCCTACGTTCATCAGTTGCAGCGCTTCTTGCCAGCCCTGGATAACGCCATTGACTGGGAAGGTTGCTGGTTCGCCGCGTTTGATTGAGCTATCAAAGATGGTGCCATTGATCAGACTGCCTTCGTAATGGACGTCAACGGTATCCGTTGCAGCGGGTTTTTCGCCTGTCCCTTCATTGATAACGATATATTGCATGCCGCTTTCAAGAACGAGTACGCCTTCATTGCTTGCGTTCTCTGCTAAAAACTTAGTACCAATATCGGCACTGCCCTGCTTTGCACTCTCTGCCTGGGCTTGCATTTTCTTTTGGAAGTCTTCGATAACGGCTCTCATTTCAGCGCTGTCCAAAAGGCTTTTTTCGCCATTAAGGCTATGTGTTAGGCCTAAAGTAAGCGTTTCTGTATCAACGTCTAATTTATCCTGTTTAATGCCTTCGCCAATTTGTTGGCCCATGGTATAGCTGAGTTTCTCTTTTTCGGTTTTCAAAATAGTGCCCTTTGGTAATGTATAAAGGCGTTATTTTACAGTATCTGGCCTCTACCGGCTAGGCAGTGAAAAGTTCCGACTGAGTAGTGAGGAGGATGCCTAATTAGATTAGGCGGTTATATCAATAATGCTACCGATGACATCGCCCGCTGTTTGGGCCACTCTAGCAGAAACTTGAACCTGTATTTCGGCCTGCTTTAATTCGACTAATGCTTTGGTCGTATCTTCATTGCTTTGGTCGTTAGATGATTGCTCGGCGCTGGCTAGCTTGGCACTCGCTTCGTTTGCTTGATTAAGCCCTTTGTTAATGCCTGCCACTGCGCTATATGTGATTGATCCTACGTCCATGATAGTTATCTTTGTATGTTAAGTCGTGGGAATTATAGTTAACAAAGCGCCAGCCATACTGTGAACTGTCTCACAGTATGGCTGTCATTTCAGCGAGTTAGCTCGTTTCTTGCTC
>JBLIAQ010000063.1:0-9503 GCA_047634535.1 Cycloclasticus sp. | reverse complement strand
GTCTATCACCCGCTCTAACAACATTTCCAACTTACCACCGGTGGTTTTAGCACCGTACAGGCGAGCAGGAATAACGCGGGTATTATTAAAAACGAGCAAATCCCCAGCGCGTAACAGAGAGGGTAAACCAGAAAAGGTTCGGTCTAACAGTTCAGACTCATCGACCACTAACAAACGACTATCCACCCGATTATCCAACGGATAACGCGCAATCAGTTCGTTCGGCAAGAGGTAATTAAAATCGCTTTTCTGCATGGCGGGGGATATTAACAGGATCTTTGCCTGTCAGCGAGTGCAAAACAGACGATTAAAGTAATAATTCGATAGAGTTTGATTTTAATTATGTCTATAATCCGCCTCGGTATGCCACGGTGGCGAAACTGGTAGACGCGCTGGATTCAAAATCCAGTTGGGGTGACTCAGTGCCGGTTCGATTCCGGCCCGTGGTACCACTACAAAGTTCCTGAAATATCGGAACGCACTAAACCCCTTAAAGTTAAGGGGTTTTTTATTGCCTGCCAAGTAGCGTTATAGGGAACACCTTCTTTAAAGCCCATTCATATCAATTTCCCAGAGTCGCTTGAATTCATAATCACACCCCCAATACAAAAACTTCCTCTCTTCGGAAATCATTTCATATTAATCTGATTATCCCCAGTGATATTAAACTTTCACCACAACCGACTTTAACAATGTCTCGCCGGAAAGCGAGTTGGCCATCAGGCAGTTCACTTCTGTCTTTTCCAGCGGTCGGTAGACTTTTTCTTCATTGTATCTTGAGGCACATCTAGTGTTGCGTGGATGACGAACTGTCTGAGCTTCCTCTTGTCCTCCTTTAACGCAAGCTTAATTATTTAAGTGTTTTAGAACACGCGCTACATAAACCGTGTAACTCCATCGTTAGCGATGCCGGGGTAAATTTAATCTCTTTGCTCATTGCAAATAGTGATTGATAGACTGACGAGGCATCTAATTCGTAAGCATTTTTACATTCATCACAAATTAAAATGGCGGTTTGATGTTTAGTTTCTGCTTGTAAGCAGCCAATAAAGGCATTAAGTGATTCTATTTTATGAACCAGCCCAACCTCTATTAAAAAATCTAAGGCGCGGTAAATCGTGACAGGTTTAGCTTTTGGCTCGTCTAGTCGAAATAAATCCAGTAACTCATAAGCGCCTATGGCCTTATGGCTTGAACATATCAACTCCAAAATACGCCGCCGTATAACCGTTAAGCGTACGCCTTTTTCCGCACAAATACTTTCCGCCGACTGCAACGTCTGAGTCATACAGGCTTGGTGATTATGAGGCCCTTGCGTCGCAGTATTGTTTATCAATTCATCCATATTAAAATGCTATTTTAAAGCCCAACTCTGCGCCACGCCCTGGTTCTGGGGCGACATCTTTTAGGAATGAGGTTGAATTACGAACAATCTCATTTAATAAGTTATTCCCTTTTACAAAAAACAACGCCTTAATGTCTTTCGATAACCGCCAGTTGTAGTTAATATTAGCACCAAGTAATGAATAACTCTTAGTTGGCGTCTCATATTCACTTGTTTTGCGCTGCTTTTCTACACGCGTTAATCTTAAGCTGGCCGATACACCGTCATATTCCACTAAATCTAGCTGTATGCCATAACGTAATGGTGGCATACGAGGTACATTACCGCCAGCCTCTAATTTACCCCGTACATAATCAGCAAATAAGCTGCCCTCTAATGTATGACTGTTTGAGTGCCGAAGTGGAAACGAAATTTGTGATTCAAAACCATAAAAGCTAGCGTCTTGCTGTATCGCCGTATAAACAGGTAAACAATGATTTACACATGAACTATCCATTTGCTCACTGTCCAAATTAAAAGTTTCGCCAGTTCTTCGTTGAATAATATAGTCATTACTCCGGTTATGGAACAAATTTAACTCCGTCGATAAGCCATCAAGGTCAGCTTTGAAACCCACTTCTAAATTATATGAAGTTTCAAGCTTTAGGCTTTTATCACCTACTTCGAAACTTTGAGTTGCAAAATGAGCGCCGTTTGCAAACAGTTCTTGTATAGATGGTGCGCGTTGGGCATAAGTTAAAGCAAGGCTAACCTGCGTATCATCCGCTGCCGACCAAAGTGCAGAAATAGATGCGTTGAGCGGCAGGTGGCGCGTGCTTTTATACCCTTGTGCTTCAATTTGCTGATATTCAACGCGTAAACCAGCTTCGTAAGTTATATCACCAATACGCATATTTTCGACCGCAAAAATACCGTAATTATGTAACGTTGAAGGAGGTACAAACGCCTCTTCCCCTGTTGCAGAAAAATTCTGCTGCTGCGCTTGAAAACCTATTGCGCCGCGATCAATAAAGGCTAAATTATCGTGCACTATTTCTACACGGCCTTCCAGACCTTTATTGCCAAATAGCGTTCCAACAGTTATACCGTCTTCTAACTCGGCATGCTGGTAATCATTATAAGCCAGCCTAATTTTTAATATTTCCACCCAAGAAAACGGCTCATAAAACTCAGTGTTTACATCGTAACGAGTTTGTTGCAAATCTATTCTAACCAGCTCATCAACAGGAGGTACGCCATAATTGTTATCCAGGCGATTAATAGACACACCAAGCATCCCCCAATCATCGACCCACGAGCCACCAGCCGTTGCACTCCAGCTTTGTGCATCCGTATTAAAAACGGAACCTGATTTAATAGCCTCACTCGGTACATCATAGTTATCACTGTCGCGGATAAAACCATCGACGTACCACGCAACTTTATCCGCCCCCCCTTCGTGCTTAAGTGCACTTATCCACTCGTCAGACACCGAGTTATAGCGTTGCTCAAAGGTATAGCTTGAAATTTTAGGCACAAAAAGAGGGATCCGATGACTAATAACATTAACCACCCCACCAATCGCACCGCTGCCATATAACAAACTTGCTGGCCCTCGCAGCACTTCAATTTGTTCAGCAAATTGGCCCTCTGTACTATTAGCGTGGTCAGGGCTTACTCCGGCAACATCCAAACTGCTAACACCATTTTGTAACACTTGAACGCGTGTTCCTAATTGACCACGAATAACCGGTTGCCCCACACTAGCACCGAACGAGCTGCTATGAATCCCCAGTTCTTGCTTAAGCGTATCCCCAATGGTCGTTCCTTGTTTAAATGTTAAATCATCGCCCAGCAGAATATTGACAGGGTGAATGGTTTCAGCCATCTTTTTTTGTAAAGGGGCGGAAATAATCATAGTATCTAACGTTTTTGCTTGTTCAGCATTTGCCGTTGAACAGCTGATAAAAAGTAAAATGATGATATAAAGCGATTTAATAAGCATGGCGGATATTCCATATAAGAAAACCTTATTGTAACGTTATAATATTACATTAATATAGAGCTATCTCGCAAATTAGATTCAAACCATAGTTAATAGCAGGGAAATTCATACAGCAATAAAACCAGCCTGAACCAGTTCAGTTAATATTGGACGTATTGACCAGGTAAACGCTAAATTTCTATGCTTTAGAACTCGTTATTATGGGCACTGAGAACTTGTGCCCTAGAGGGTATAAGCTTTATTAAAGAGGAATAAATACCTCTTACTTCATCAACTAAAAGGGCTACCCTCCTGACTTTAACTTGACGCTTAATTTACCTACCGACTTTCACCACAGATGATTTTAGTAAGGCATTACCGGAAAGCGAGTTAGCCACCAGGCAGTTTGCTTCTGTCTTTTCGAGCAGGCGGTAGGCTTTCTCTTCATTGCTATCTTCAGGCACATCCAGTGTTGCGTTGATGACAAAGTGTGTGAACTTCATCTTACCCTCCTTTAACTCAAGCGTGCCTTCGACCACGCATGTCAAGGACAGCCACGAAAATTTAGATGCCTTTGCAATCGGCCGGAAAGTGAGCGCAAAGCAATCTGCAAGGGCCGCTAATAACAAGGTTTCCGGAGACCAACGGTCTCCAGGACCATCGAATTCAGCCGGCGGAGCGGATGATATCGCTTTAACCTTATCGGTACTGAGGCTGACGTCTCCGTCAGGCCCAGCGGTACCTACAACCTTATAGTGATGAGGTAAATCTTGCATCATAAATCTCCAGTTAGTTAAATTTCAATAAAATGGAAGTGATCTGATTTGATTTTAGCATTGTTTTTTATACCTTCGTCACCACCGTTTCGCCCTCTGCGACAATTTGCCGCAGGTACAAACTTGAAGAAACGCTTTAGACTCCTCTCACTAAAAACAACATCTACTTATAAATGAGCCTTAGACCTACTTTACTAAAAACGACTACTAGTACCTTAATCGTTATCAGTCAATTCGCTTTCGCAGACCATCCAACAGTTGCCTTTGGTCTTGAATCCGCCGGGCCTATTAATACGATGTCAGCTACCACGGTACCTACAGGCTTGTTCGCATTCGGACTTAGAACCGAAGTATTAAATAACGAACGATTTAATACGGCAGAATTAAAAGATTTTGGATCATCCGGTCAACAAGGCGTTCACAGCGTTGATGAAATTAAAAACACCTCACTATCGGCGGCTTATGGGCTAACAGAAGAGCTAACCATAAGCGCCCGTCTACCTTATATTGAAAGAAAAAACATAAGGGAAAGTGAAGAAGAAAGCCCAGGTGTTGGTGAAGCGCATACTCACGGTGATTCTTCTGGTTTTGGTGACATATTACTGATGGCTAACTATCGGTTCTTTAAAACAGAGAATTTAGACGGGTCTGTTCTATTCGGCGTTAAAGCGCCTACTGGTGAAACGCGCGAGAAAGATAATGACGGTGTTCGTTTCGAAACAGAGTTTCAACCGGGAACAGGCTCATGGGATTATTTATTAGGCGCTGCCGTTAGCCAAACAAACGGCCCTATCTCTTACCACGCCAATATTCTATATAACAAAACGACCGAAGGTACTCAGCACACCGAGATTGGTGATGCGCTTTCTTACAATGCCGCTGTTATTTATCGGCTTTTTAGCGAAGACCATTCGGAGCATACCCACCAACACGTCGATACACCGAATGAAATCAAGTGGGATGTATCGCTTGAGGTGAATGGCGAAACACGCCGTGAGAATAGAATATCTGGCGAGTTAGAAGAAAATTCCGGCGGCACAACGGTTTACCTGTCACCAGGCGTTAAAGTATCTGCGGGGAATTTTTCTGGTTTTATTTCGTTTGGCATTCCGATTATTGAAAACAACAAAGGTACGCAAACAGACGTTGATAGCCGTATTGTTGCAGGCCTATCCTTCGCGCTTTAAAGACTATAAACGTCGTATCGAGTATTCTCGCTGCTGACGGTATAACTGGGAGCCGTATCAGATAAAGATTTGGCTGATTTAGACCGTTTCACGACCACCCGGTGTTTCGCGGTTTGTAACGCCACGTCTAATAGAACTGTCTGGTCATCTGCATGACCGACGAGTTGCTGCAGAACCTGCATTTCTTTTTTTATTTTTGCCGACTTTTTACGCTCTGGGTACATCGGGTCTAAATAAATAACGTCTGGTTTATTGTCGATCAGGGCAGGTAAGTAATCAACGGCATCACGAAAAAGACAATCCATATTGCTGACGAAGTGTTGCGTATCTGGGTTATCCATCCCCCTGCTCTTTGCATCCACTAATAAAGCATATAAGGCTGCGTTTTGCTCGCATAGCGTAACGCTCGCACCCAGGCTGGCTAAAACAAACGCGTCGCGACCCAAACCCGCGGTTGCATCAAAAATATGCCACTCAGGGTGTTTATATAAACCACAGGCTTTGGGTAATGGCTGATTCTTACCACCACCATATAGCCGACGATGTTTGGATTTTCCAGCAGTAAAATCGATAGATAAGTCGAGTGATTCTTCAGTCGTTTTTAGGTGCAGGGTTAACGCGTTATCTATGAAGTCCAAATAATAGGTTTTATCGCTTAGACCCATCGCCGTGTTATGAATCTCAAATAGTCCCGACTCAATAAGGCCGATGACGTCAGCACAAGGCTGGTCGTTGTCTGTAATAACAAGGGGGACCGTTTTAAATAACAAAGTTAGACCAACAAGAATTAAAAAGTAGTATTTGAATGCCTGATTTTAATTCAGTTGTGTGTGGGAATAAAAGCTTAACCTGGAAATAATAAATAGTTACTCTATTGAGCCGCTCAAAAAAACGAAAATGGAGTGGGTGAAGGGACTCGAACCCTCGACAACCTGAGTCACAGTGAGGGCTAGAATGGCGTAACTAATTGATTAACTTCATCACAGCACCATATATAAGGTCTTGATGCGATTTATCCTTGTCCATAGCGCAAAGGCGCAATGTTTTGTATTCACCCTGCATAAACTTAACCGTAAGTGCTTTTGTACGTTGAGCGGCGTTTGTTTCAACAGCTTTAAATCCTCTTCGAGTAATAGTCATCCTCTTAACTACCGCCGGTTTGCTGATCAGGTTGTCTAAATTACTAGTGTTATGTTGTGTTCACTAATTGTGTAGCCACTATTCTCATGCGTTTACATAAGTAGCTTATTTACATGAATTAAGGATGTTCTTCCATCCACTTTCTTGCCAAGCCCTGTGCTTTTTTCATTTGAGCTGCGGTCATTTTCTTAGCAACACTACCTCGATTCTTGACAGCAACTTCATGGCCATTAGAAGCAGCTACATTCAAAAGCATATGAGCCATCACATAATCTTGAGGGACACCGTGCCCGTTTGCATACATCACCCCTAAATTGGATTGAGCACTAGCAAAGCCTTGCTCGGCAGCTTTTCGATACCAATAAACCGCTTGCTTATCATCTTGAGGGACGCCTTGTCCTTTGCTATACATCAACCCTAAATTGGATTGAGCACTAGCACGACCTTGGTCGGCGGCTTTTCGATACCAATGAACCGCTTGCTTATCATCTTGAGGGACGCCACTCCCGTTGGCATACATCAACCCTAAATTGTATTGAGCTCCAGCAAAGCCTTGCTCGGCGGCTTTTCGATACCAATGAACCGCTTGCTTATCATCTTGAGGGACGCCACTCCCGTTGGCATACATCACCCCTAAATTGTATTGAGCTCCAGCAAAGCCTTGCTCGGCGGCTTTTCGATACCAATGAACCGCTTGCTTATCATCTTGAGGGACGCCTTGTCCATTGTCATACATCAACCCTAAATTGTATTGAGCACGAGCAAACCCTTGCTCGGCAGCTTTTTGAGACCAATGAACCGCTTGTTTATCATCTTGAGGGACGCCACTCCCGTTGGCATACATCACCCCTAAGTTGTACTGAGCAAGAGCATCGCCTTGCTCGGCTTTAGTCTTACAGTTTTTAACATCATAGGGTTCTTTAAAACAACTACCCGCGTAAATACTTGGACTGCTTAACAGAAGAGTCAGTATGAATAATATTTTTTTCATTGTTCGACCCTTGAGTGTATGAAATATTTTTAACTATACATTTGCTTGATATTTAGTTTATCTCAATAAATGAATTGGTGACAATGTTACATTTAACAAAAAGAAGCCGCAAGAATCCGAAGTCACCAACCATAAGCAATAACACAACGTGTTCGGTCGGCAATATATCAGACCTTGTTCGAAAGGACATTAAGCCAAAGATTTTTTCAATCAGTTTAATGGTCGGTTACGAAAAACCTGTAGTGGCCATTCAAAACAAATTCAATCAACCAAGCGGGCAGCATCTATGGAGTTTCTAGCAAATGCTCGACGCAGCGAATAATCCCATCTTTGACGTAAATTAAGTAATCTAACGACAAACGCATCATCGGCATTTAATTGTGTCAATGATGCGTTACTTACATGATTAATAACGCTTATCAGAAGGGGGATAAATGAAGACCAACCAGAAAAGTTCCGGTTCATTCTGCATACCGTCACGACAGGACGTTATTCAACAGCTGGACACTCTTCAATCAGAACCACTTTGAGACGCAACAAAGATGACGAAAAAGGATTTGTTAAAAAGTTATGCTAGATGAAACTAATTTATACAGCAGAGCAATAGAGCAAAAAAACAGGCTAGGTATTTTCTGATGACACTCCAGAAAGGTAGCTGATAAGACATGTGCTTAATGACATCAAAGAAGACCGGTAAAGTATGATTTGGTTTAGTCGTGGTTTAGTTGATGGTGTCGGGGAGTTTACTAACCACTTAAGGCGTTTGGCTGATTGTGGCGACGCTGGGACACGATTGTTTCTGTATTTATACAGTCACTAAAATATTTAACACCTGCAATCCAAACTTGACCTTGTATAAGCAATACGTACCAGATGGCAGTCACTGGGCTACTAATTACATGACTAAAGAGTGGCTAGAGAGAGGTTCAACAATGCAGGTGTAAGTGATTACTGTGTCACCAGTGCCACGTATTAAATATAAAGGCGCCCTACTCTTCTAGTGGTTTTAAATCCATCTTGCAACGCACAATAAACCGCGCAATTAAAAAAACGTTTCACCTTTCATGACTTAAGAGGTAAAGCATCGAGCGATTACGAAACAGGTCATAAATTACTGGGTAATACGTTAAAACCAACGCAAAACACTACCAAAGAAAAGCTGTAAAAGTTAAACCGATTCGATAAAACGCTAGACAGTTCAGCACAATTGAAAACAAGGCCATTGTAAGTCCATGTTTTTTAAATCGAAAATGGGGTGAGTGAAGGGACTCGAACCCTCGACAACCTGAGTCACAGTCAGGGGCTCTACCAACTGAGCTACACCCACCATTGACGATTATTTTATAGAGCTATATGGTGCGCTTGACAGGACTCGAACCTGTTACCCTCGGCTTAGAAGGCCGATGCTCTATCCAGATGAGCTACAAGCGCTTCATCATATAAATACCCCACAATTAAATCGGGTATTTGTAAATTTTGGTCGGGGTGGAGAGATTCGAACTCCCGACCCACTGCTCCCAAAGCAGTTGCGCTACCAGGCTGCGCTACACCCCGACTATCTTCAGAAACCAATGCATAAATGATGCAATAACTCTGTAGGTGGGCGATAATACGGCACACGGGATTATTGGTCAACGCTTCTTTAAAAAAGAGCCTCAAAAAAAGCAAAATAAACAAATTATGACGTTTAAAAAAATCGACGGAAAGAAAATTGCAGCCGAACTACGTACTTCTATAAAAAAACAAACCGACGCACGAATTGCGCGTGGTTTAGCTAAACCTGGCCTGGCTGTTGTATTGGTTGGCGAAAATCCCGCTTCTGAGGTTTACGTTCGAAATAAATGTAATGCTTGCGAAGAAGTAGGTTTTTATTCTCTATCGAAAAAGTTCCCTTACGGCGTCACCGAAGAAGAGTTACTGAGCTTAATTAATGACCTGAATAATAATTCGGCGATTAACGGCATTCTTGTGCAGTTACCCTTGCCCGAACATATTAATGAAGAAAAAGTTATCGAAGCAATCGACCCATTAAAGGACGTTGATGGTTTCCACCCCTACAATATTGGTCGCCTCGCGCTTCGTATGCCGGTTTTAAGGTCGT
>JBLIAQ010000062.1:0-9517 GCA_047634535.1 Cycloclasticus sp. | reverse complement strand
GAACTGGTTTTGCAGGCGGCTAACGGCGCCTGGGTAAAGCTGGGTGACGTTGCTCAGGTTGCTATAGAGTCTGGGCCGCCGCAAATCAGGCGCGATGATGTACAACGCCGAGTGGTCATACAGAGCAATGTCGAAGGCCGTGATATGGGTGGTTTGGTGGCAGAATTACAACAACGTATTAATGATGAAGTTGAGTTGCCAGCCGGTTATACCGTAGTGTTTGGTGGCCAGTTTGAAAATCAGCAACGCGCACAGGCGCGTTTAATGATCGTCGTGCCGTTATCACTGGGGCTGATATTTTTGTTATTGTATTTTGCCTTTAACTCGATCGGTCAAGCGATGTTAATTATGCTTAACGTACCGCTCGCGTTGGTGGGTGGTATTGCTGCTTTATTCGTATCGGGTCAGTATTTGTCTGTGCCAGGTTCGATTGGCTTTATTGCCCTGTTTGGAGTGGCGGTATTAAATGGAGTGGTGATGGTGAATGCGATTAATCAACGTTTAGCCAACGGCGTTGAGATTAATACCGCTATATTTGAGGGTGCACTATCTCGTTTACGCCCCGTGTTGATGACCGCATCAATCGCCGCGCTGGGGTTAATTCCGATGTTGTTAGCAACGGGTGTTGGTTCTGAGGTGCAACGCCCTCTGGCGACAGTGGTCGTCGGCGGCCTGTTCTCTTCCACCTTGTTAACATTAGTTATCATACCGGTGTTGTTTAAGGTGTTTTCCAGACGGAGTATTGAAAGCAACGTATAGAGAACATTTCAATCCATGAATTAGTATTCGAGCCGAGGTGCCTTACCGCACCTCGGCTTTTTTATAGGGTATGCCTGAATTTTGACGAATACCTTAACTATAGTCCTATAATAATGACTTGAATTTGACGTACGCTTTTTAGTGTTTCGTAAGTGTATGATATTCATTTGTTTTTTAAATGGCACAACAATTGCTTTTACTGTTTTTAATCATAACACTTGAGGGACATCATGGCTGAAGAAGAACAAGACGAGTCGGTCGAACAGGCGGGTGGATCAAAAAAGAAATTAATTATCATGATTGTGGGCGGCATTGTTGCTCTGTTAATCATTATTGCTACGACCTTGTTTTTTGCGGGTTTTTTTGATGCAGAAGAGACGGCAGAGCCATCTGATCCTGCTAAAGAAGCTTCATTAGATACGGTAAACGAGGATGAAGGAGAGGGCGACGGCGACGGCGATTCTGTAAGAGAAGTTAGTTATTATTCTTTATCACCATCTTTTCTGGTGAACTTTCAAAATGGACAAATTAAAGTACTTAAAGTCGATATGACTTTAATGGCGACCGATGACAAAGTCATAGACGCGGTAACGCTTCATAACCCAGTTATACGGAATAACATTTTAATGATGCTTTCTAATCAAAACCCCGAAACGCTTAAAACGGCTGAAGGTAAACTTGCTTTACAAGCGGCCGTGAAAAACGAAGTGAATAAGGTGCTGGTAGACAAAAAAATCACATCAAAAGTGCAAGAAGTTTTTTTTACAGACTTAGTGATGCAGTAAATGTCTGATATGGATTTATTATCGCAGGACGAAATTGATGCTTTATTGCACGGCGTTGATGATGGTGGTGTAGAAACTGAAACGGGCGTCAGTGCGCCTTCTGGTGAAGCAGCGAGCTATGACTTTCACAGCCAGGACAGGATTATTCGAGGCAGGATGCCGACGCTTGAAATGGTTAATGAGCGTTTCGCGCGATACTTCCGAATTAGCCTTTTCAATATGTTAAGACGTTCGACTGAAATGTCTATTTCCGGCATTCAAATGTTAAAGTTTTCAGAGTACGTACACAGCTTATTTGTCCCGACTAATTTAAACATTGTAAAAATAAAGCCGCTCAGGGGTTCGGCACTGTTTGTAATGGACCCCAGTTTAGTATTTACGATTGTTGATACCTATTTTGGTGGTTCTGGTCGTTTTCATAACAAGGTTGAGGGTCGTGAATTTACAGCAACAGAAATGCGAGTTGTGCGGATAGTTTTAGATCTTATATTTGTCGACTTGATGAAGGCGTGGGAGCCGGTTTTAAAGTTAAATTTTGAGTACGTAAACTCCGAGGTAAATCCCCAGTTTGCCAATATTGTCAGCCCAACGGAAATCATGATTGTTTCCACCATTCACCTGGAGTTAGAAGGTGGGGGCGGTGATATTCAATTTAGTTTGCCCTACACCATGTTAGAGCCCATTCGTGAATTGCTCGATGCGGGGATTCAAAGTGACAGAGGTGATACTGACGAACGATGGAAGTCAACATTAAGAAGAGATATCACGACAACTGAGGTTGACCTTGTTAGTACCTTATCAAAACAGGAAATGACACTTGGCGATGTGTTGGCTTTTAAAGTAGGTGACGTTCTGCCTATTGATACGCCTGAAAAAGTGATTATAGAATCGGGAGAAATGCCTTTATTTAGAGGCAAGCTCGGCGTCAGTAATGGTTTTTTTGCCGTGCAATTGCAAGAAAAAATGGAACGTGAAGAAGCGAAAAGTAGAATCAAAGAAGAGGATTAAAGTATGAGCGATGATGAAAATAATGACGCTGACTGGGGTGATGCGCTTGAGGAACAGGCCGCGGGCGAAGCCGACGCAGGTGGAGATGCAGATTGGGGTGATGCGTTAAACGAACAGGCAAACGCTGAAGCGGCTTCTTTTGACGCACTGTCTAATACGAGTGTGGCTAGTTCGAATAGTGAGCTGAACCTGGATGTCATCTTAGACGTACCTGTTACGATCTCTATGGAAGTGGGTAATACCAAAATTAGTATTCGTAATTTACTTCAGCTCAATCAAGGTTCCGTTATTGAGCTCGACCGCTTAGCCGGTGAGCCGATGGATGTATTGGTCAATAAAACGTTGATAGCTCGAGGAGAAGTGGTCGTCGTTAACGATAAGTTCGGTCTGCGTTTGACCGATATTATTAGTCCTGCTGAACGCGTTAAAAAGTTGAAATAATGCATAAATTGCTCAACCTTTTTCTTGTTTTTG
Source organism: Cycloclasticus sp. (assembly GCA_047634535.1). Taxonomy (GTDB): domain Bacteria; phylum Pseudomonadota; class Gammaproteobacteria; order Methylococcales; family Cycloclasticaceae; genus Cycloclasticus. The sequence continues at coordinate 6,491 of JBLIAQ010000062.1, read as the reverse complement.
TTTCGAGTCTCGCGTGCTCAGCCGAGCCAGTTATGCCAGGCTCTAAAAGCATCGATCCGATGTCAACGGCCAACCTGGCGCAATGGACGGTCGGTTTAATTTTCGTATTGTTAATGATTATAGCGATTGCCTGGGTAGCAAAGCGTTTTGCCGGTTTTAGCGGTAATCGTCATACGGGGCAGCTAAAAATACTATCAGGGATTTCTCTAGGAAGTCGAGAAAAAGCCCTTTTGATTCGTGCTGGGCAACAGTATATTTTGCTCGGTGTGGCGCCGGGCCGCGTAGAAAATCTACACACCTTTGCCGCTGGGGAAATTTCTGAAGAAATAACTCAAACGCCGTCAGGCTTTCAAGAAAGCCTGCAAAAAATGATGAACAAAAAGCAGGTCGAATGAAAAAATATAATGCCCTAGTTATTTTACTTGCTCTTACGCCGCTTAGCGGTTTTGCAGCCAATGGTATTGAAGCAATAACCATCGCTGGTGATGGAAAAAGCTATTCGGTGACGCTGCAAATTTTGGCTGTGATGACGCTGTTAACGGTGTTGCCGAGTTTATTGGTGATGATGACATCATTCACCCGGATCATCATTGTTTTTTCTATTCTGCGCCAGGCTATGGGCACACCACAAACACCGAGTAATCAAATTTTATTAGGCCTGGCCCTATTTTTAACTTTTTTTATCATGTCGCCAGTTTTGGAGCGAGCTAATGATGAAGCTTTACAGCCTTACTTAAATGACGCGATTGCGGCGGATGTTGCAATAAGCAAAGCGATGGTCCCATTTCGCGAATTTATGTTGCGTCAAACAAGAAGCGATGACCTGGATATGTTCGCTCGAATTTCTGGTGCTGAACCGATAACCGAAGCAACGGATGTACCTCTTTCTCTATTGTTGCCAGCCTTTGTGACCAGTGAATTAAAAACGGCGTTTCAGATTGGCTTTATGATTTTTATTCCGTTTTTGATTATCGATATGGTGGTCGCCAGTGTGTTGATGTCGATGGGTATGATGATGCTGTCCCCACTGATTATTTCCTTGCCCTTTAAGTTGATGCTATTCGTTTTAGTAGATGGCTGGGCGCTCATTATGGAAACGCTGGCCGCCAGCTTTTTTATCTAGGAGATATTAATAAATGACACCAGATAGCGTTATGGAGTTAGGTGAAAGGGCGTTACAGGTGACGGTGATGTTGTCTGCACCCATTTTATTGTCCGCTTTGGCCATTGGTCTTCTTGTTGCGATGTTTCAGGCAGCAACGCAAATTAACGAGATGACCTTAAGTTTTGTACCTAAGCTATTGATTACAGTGGTTGTTTTATCGGTCGCCGGCCCATGGATGCTTCGCTTAATTATAAATTTTACACGCCAAACATTTTTACAAATCCCTGAGTTGATTGGTTAAAAGGTCAAGACAATGGCGGCTCATTAAAATGATTTTTAGCGAACAACAAATCATGTTATGGGCGTCTAGTTTTTTTTGGCCGCTATTAAGAATCAGTTCAATGTTTGTTTCAATCCCGGTTTTTAGCGGCCGTTTTGTTTCGACTAAAATTATTGTCGGTGCGGCCCTTGCAGTTACTTTTTTTACCATTCCTCTTTTGCCGGAACAAGCTCCGATTGAAGTCATGAGTCATGAAGGTTTGATGACCGGTGTACAGCAAATTTTGATAGGTTTGATAATGGGATTTGTTTTGCAATTGGTTTTTAGTGCGGTCATTTTTGCGGGTCAGGGTATCGCCTACAGCATGGGTCTGGGTTTTGCATCGATGGTTGATCCTGCAACGGGCGTTAGCGTTCCGGTTATTAGTCAATTTTACTTGGTCCTCTCTACGCTATTGTTCTTAACCCTCGGTGGGCACCTGGTTTTAATCGAAATGCTAATTGAAAGTTTTCATACACTGCCTATTGGGATTGAAGGTATTGAGCGCTCTGACTTATGGTCTGTTATCGCTTGGTCTAGCCGGTTATTTTCTGCCGGGCTTTTGATGGCCCTACCAGCGATGACGTCTTTATTAATGGTAAATATTGCATTTGGTGTGGTCACAAAGGCGGCGCCACAATTAAATATTTTTGCCGTTGGCTTCCCTATTACGCTGGTATTGGGTGCGCTTTTAATGTGGCTCACGGTGCCCTCTGTGATGAATAATTTTACTAATTTGTTGGTCGAAAGTTATGGCGTTATTGGCGATTTCCTACGCATAAGGAACTGATATGGCAGAACAAGATAGCGACCAGGAAAAAACCGAAGAACCCACCGCCAAAAAGGAAGATGACGCGCGAAAAAAGGGAGATATAGCGCGCTCCAAAGAACTCAATACGGTGGTTGTTTTAATGATGGGTTCAATGATGATCTGGATGACCGGTGATCGTATTTTCAAGGGTTTATGGACGGTGATGGAAAGCTCATTTTCGATTGACAGAGCGAGCATGTTCGATCCACTGGAAATGGTCACCAGTTTGCAGTCATCGATGCAAGACGCCCTTGTATTCGTTGGGCCTTTTCTAGCAGCGATGATGATAGCTGCACTTGCCGGTCCGATTTCAATGGGTGGTTGGTCGTTCAGTGCTGATGCGTTTATGCCCAAAGCAAGCAAAATGAATCCAGTAGCGGGTTTAAAACGGATGTTCGCGATGCGTAGTTTGATTGAGCTGGTCAAGTCGCTACTGAAATTTTTATTGGTGTTAGGTGTGATGTTTGTACTGGCTGACGCCTATTTGCCAGAGTTTATTAATTTCAGTCAATTATCTTTGCAGGCTGCATTACTACGCGCGAGTGATTTGATGACCTTGTCTTTTGTTGTTTTATGTTCATCATTATTGTTGGTTGTGGCTATTGACGTTCCTTTTAGTATTTGGGAATACAAAAAGAAACTTAAAATGACACTGCAAGAAGTCAAAGACGAGATGAAGCAAACAGAAGGGCGGCCTGAAGTTAAAAGTAAAATACGCCAATTACAACAAGAAATGTCGCAGGGCAGGATGTTAGAACAAGTGCCTAAGGCGGACGTTATTGTGACCAACCCAACGCACTTTGCAATAGCACTGAAGTACGAGGATGGTGGAACGGGCGCACCGATAGTCGTAGCAAAAGGCGCCGACTTAATCGCGGCGCAAATCAGGAATATTGGTATTGCTAATGGCGTCACGCTTGTATCGGCACCACCGCTTGCAAGGGCCTTGTTTTACACCACTAAAATTGATGAAGAAGTTCCCAAGGGCTTATATCTTGCGGTAGCGCAAGTGCTGGCATACGTATACCAGTTAAGAATTGCGACTGAAAAACGCTGGAAAAAACCTGCGCCGCCAAAGGACGTTTCTATCCCCGATGAATATAAAAAATACGCAAACAGAACGCACTAATAATTTAATGAGCAATCAATAATATGAACTTTAACGCGATATCAAAACTGTTATTAGATTTTGCCCGTAATGGAATGGGTGCGCCCATTCTTATTATGGTGATGTTGGCCATGTTGGTGTTACCTTTACCACCGTTCATGTTAGACCTGTTGTTCACCTTTAATATTGCTTTATCACTGATTGTTTTAATGGTGGTTGTTTATGCGCTACGCCCATTAGATTTCGCGGTTTTCCCCAGCTTCCTGTTAGTGGCCACTTTACTGAGGTTGAGTTTAAACGTGGCTTCAACGCGCGTAGTACTACTGGAAGGTCATAATGGTGGTGACGCTGCGGGTAAAGTTATCGAGGCATTTGGTGCGTTCGTCATAGGCGGTAACTACGCAGTCGGACTCGTGGTCTTTAGTATCTTAATTATCATTAACTTTGTCGTGGTGACGAAAGGTGCTGGGCGTGTATCGGAAGTGAGCGCACGTTTCACCCTTGACGCGATGCCAGGCAAACAAATGGCGATTGACGCGGATTTAAATGCCGGGGTACTGACACAAGATCAGGCACGTGACCGTCGAGCTGAAATCAGTCAGGAAGCCGATTTTTATGGCTCTATGGACGGCGCGAGTAAATTTGTACGAGGCGACGCGGTCGCGGGTATTCTGATTCTACTTATTAATATAGTCGGTGGTTTAGGCGTTGGAACCTTGCAACACGGATTGCCCTTTTCGCAAGCGATGGAATATTACACCTTATTGACGATTGGCGACGGCCTGGTGGCTCAGATCCCCGGTCTTTTATTATCAACCGCGACGGCGATAATAGTAACGCGGGTCAATAGTGCGCAAGACATGGGTGAACAAGTGACGCTGCAAGTACTCAGCAACCCTAAGGCATTGGCAATTAGCGCGGCGATTATAGGCAGTTTGGGCTTGATTCCAGGTATGCCCAATATGGTGTTTCTTATTATTGCTTTAACGTTGGGGTATTTAGCGTATTCAGTTTATAAAAAACAATTAGTGCTAGAGCAAGTGGGTGTTGAACCCATGGCCGCTCAGGTTCAAGCTCTCCCAGATGAGCCTAAAGAGTTGTCATGGGACGACGTCGCCCCGGTTGATATGATAGGGCTAGAAGTCGGCTATCGCTTAATTCCTCTGGTAGATAAGGCGCAAGGGGGCGAGTTGATGTCGCGCATTAAGGGTGTGCGTAAAAAGTTATCGCAAGAATTAGGCTTCCTGATTCCTGCGGTGCATATTCGAGATAATTTGGATCTCGCGCCGAATGTTTATCGCTTAACCTTAATGGGCGTTAATATTGGCGAGGTAGAGATTCACCCGGATAGAGAAATGGCGATAAACCCGGGCCAGGTATTTGGTGATATTAACGGTTTGGTGACTAAAGACCCGGCCTTTGGCCTAGATGCGGTCTGGATTGAAGCCAATCAAAAAGATCAGGCACAAACAATGGGTTATACCGTCGTTGACCCTGGTACGGTTGTAGCTACGCATTTAAGCCAGATAATACAAACCCACGCGTATGAGTTGCTGGGGCATGAAGAAGTACAGCAAATGCTGGATACGCTGAAAAAATCAGCACCAAAATTAGTAGAAGATTTAGTGCCAGATACCTTACCTCTCGGCTCGGTGGTGAAAGTGCTGCAAAACTTATTACAGGAAAATATACCCGTACGAGATTTGCGAACAGTGGCTGAAACGTTAATTGAGCATGGCCGAGTGAGTCAAGATACTGGCGCACTAACGGCCGCCGTCAGGGTTTCGCTTGGACGGTCGATTGTTCAGAAAATCAGTGGCTTAGACAAAGAACTGTCCGTTATTACGCTGGATCCAGATTTGGAACGCTTATTGCAACAAAGCCTACAAGCGTCAGAAAATGGCAGCGCAGGGCTTGAACCAGGGTTAGCAGAACGAATGATAAATGCATTACAGGAAAGCACGCAGAAATTGGAAATGGAAGGTAAAAGCGCGGTGCTGTTGGTGTCCTCTTTTTTAAGGCCATGGCTAGCTCGTTTTGTTCGTCACTCGATAACCAATCTAAACGTGTTGTCTTATAACGAAATTCCAGAAGATAGGCAGGTGCGTGTTGTCGGCAGCGTTGGGCAAAATGGCTAAAGCTAAATTTGAGCAGGTATTAGCTTCCACAAAACTTACCCTCTGTAGGGGTAAAAATACTTTACGAGGTAATAATCAATGAAAATTAAACGATTCCTTGCTCCCGATATGCGAGAGGCTTTCAGATTGGTGAAAGAAGAATTAGGTGTTGATGCCGTAATTTTATCCAATACCAGCGTTGATGGCGGTGTCGAGGTGATTGCGGCAAAAGATTATGATGAACGAGCGATTCAAGACGCCGCTGATAAAAGTGAATCTAGATTAGACGCGTTACTGGACGCTGAACTTAAAAATGACAGGGTGTCGATTGATTGGAATACACCACCCAAACAGGCGTATCGAGAAGACTACACCCCTGTAAAAAAAAGGCGCGAGCTAGCTCCGAAAGAAGTTCTTAAAAAACCGGCGAAAGTAACGGTTTTAGATACGGACAAAAAAACTGAGTGGCTCGAAGACCCCGCTATTAAAGCGGTTAAACATGAACTGGATATGATGCGTCATGAATTTAGAACGCAACTCAATGCCTTATCATGGGCGGATAAAACGCAGCAAAACCCGGTAAGAATCGATGTTATCAGGCGTTTATTGGATACCGGTTTTTCGAAAAAACTGAGTCTGAAGCTCGCTGAGTCTGTTGCTGCAGAGGCAGAACTTGAAGGGGCATGGATCAGTTGCCTTAAAATGGCTTCGACATCGCTACCCATTATGGATAATAAGGTGCTCGATGAGGGTGGTTTAGTGGCACTAATTGGCCCAACGGGTGTAGGCAAAACGACGACTATAGCCAAAATAGCAGCGCGATTTAGAATGCGCCACGGAGCAGAGCAGTTGGCGTTAATAACAACGGATAATTTCCGCATAGGTGCGCACGAACAACTGAGTAATTTTGCCAGAATTTTAGGCGTTCCGATGCGCGTGGCATCGAATCAAGAAGACTTTCAGGAGGCGTTAACGGACTTCGTAGACAAACGATTGGTGTTGATTGATACAGCCGGCATGAGCCAGCGTGA
>JBLIAQ010000061.1:0-9614 GCA_047634535.1 Cycloclasticus sp. | reverse complement strand
AAGGCGCTGAAGGTTCCTTAATTTATACCAAAGATAAACGCTTCGATATTCCGCCAGCAAAGCCCAAAGCCATCGTAGACCCCACGGGTTGTGGCGACGCGTTCCGTGGCGGCCTGTTGTATGGTTTATTGAATGATTTGGACTGGCAAGTAACGGGTAGAATAGCGGGCTTAATGGGCGCGATTAAAATCGCTCACGCGGGCACGCAAAATCACTCGCTAAGCTTAGCCGATATAAAAACGCAATATACGGAACAATTTGGTGGTATGTTTTAGGGGTAGGCTTACACTTCGTGCTTACTTTAACTGCATCGTCTATATTCAAAATATTCGTTAAATGAGGGGGGGGGCTCAATATAACCCTAATTGTTCTTCGTTGTGTCCAAGGCGTTTAAACTAGTGACATAAAACAGTGAACAGCAGGCTTGTGAGGTGCGGAGCTACTCTGTTCTGTATGTTCACCAAATTTAATGCGCCGCTATCACCCTCGTCTCTTCGATCTTGCCATCGCGCAGTGAGAAGATGCGGTCAAAGTGGCCGTAGATTTTCTCGTCATGTGTGACCGTCAGGATGGCTGCCTGTTGCTCACGGGCAATCTTTCGCAGAAGATCCATCACTTTTCCGGCGCGTTCCGAATCGAGTGCTGCCGTCGGCTCATCGGCAAGAATAATGCGCGGGTGGTTTGCCAACGCTCGCGCAATAGCCACGCGCTGAGCTTCACCACCAGAAAGCTGGGCTGGCATGGCATTCTTGCGGTGCGCGACATCGAGGTAAGCAAGCAACTCCACTGCTCTTTTCCGTGCTTCATTCGCTTTGAGCCCAAATAATTCCGGCATGAGGCAGACATTCTCCGTGACACTCAGAAAAGGTAGGAGATTATGAGATTGGAAGATAAAGCCAATTTTCTCCAGCCGCAACCGACGTAAATCCTGTCGCAGCCAGTGATTGTCACATACCAACTCGCCGTCGAGCTTCAGTGTGCCGCTGGTAGGCTCGATGATGCAGCCGATGACGTTGAGTAGCGTACTCTTGCCAGAGCCGCTGGGGCCAAGCAAACCCACTACTTCTGTTGGGAATACTTGCAAATTAACCTGTTCAAGGGCGATAACGCGGGAATCTCCTTCGCCGAAATACTTAGTGATATTGCCTACTTCCACCAATGGCTTTATATTTTTTTTCATCACGTTATCCCGCCAGCGCCGATCCAGCATCAATTTTGAGTGCCATGCGAACACCAGTGGCACTGGCAAGCAGGCAAATGAATAGCACAATCACGCCAAGCGACGCCATATCTCCACCGAGTAATGCGATTCGGCGCGGAAAAATATCAGCGATGAAATAAATCAGCATAGCGCCCAGACCATAGCTGATCATACCCATTGCCAGTGCTTGTTGGAGAATGAGGCTGATGATGGTACGGTCGGGGGCGCCGATCAGCTTGAGTGTGGCAATCTCGCGGCGCTTGTCCATAGTAAGCGTATGAATGATGAGTGCGATGATAACAGTGGAAACGATCAGAAGCAGGAGCGTGAATAAGCCGATTTGTTTGCGCGCTTTTTCGACTACGGAACTGAGCATAATGTTTTTCTGTTGATCGTTCGTCATGACCGCCATATGCTTCCAGCGGTCTATTTCCTCGGCTATCTGTTCGGGGGGCTGCGTGTTGTCCAGCCTGGCAACCACCGCATTCACGGTGTCGGGCGTACCCACCTGTATTCCACCGCGCGCCCTTTCTCGGCGAATGGCGGAGGGCGTCAGGTCGAACTGTAACGCTTGTGAATCCCTGAGTGGAATATAGACCACGGGATCGCCGCCAGAAGAAACCGCGTTGTGTGTTAAACCCACCACCTTGAAATTATCACGCCCCAGTGTCACAAATTCGCCCAACTTAAAACCGGTTTTTACGTCGGCTACCATTTCAAAATGAGACTGGGTGATGTTACGCCCAACAGTTACTTTATTCGGTCCGCCGATTCTTCCCGGTTCATACCCGACGAGGAAGAGGCGCACCTTGCGGTTTTTATAGAGCGTCTGCACTGACTGATAGGTTAGCGACCCCGCCTCTTCCACGCCATTGATCCGCGCTACCATCTCGCGGGTATCGCCTTGTATTCGGGAGGATTCTGCGAATGGACCGCGCGTGCCGCCTTCAACAACCCATAAATCGGCTGCGGGCTGATTTATCAAAATCACTGCATCTTCCACCATGCCGCGATAAATGCCGATCATGGAAAGTACCACGCCCAGCAATAGGCTCAACCCGAAGCAGGTGAGAACGAAACGCCCGGTATTGTGGTGTATGTCGCGTATGGCGAGATTCATGGGTTATTCTTGGGTTCTTTTATTAGGACGCTCAAGCCTTCTTTCAGATGAGCGGTGTCCGAGACTACGATGCGAGCATGTTCAGGCAAACCGTCAATAACCTGAAGCTCACCGTCTAGCGTTTTATGGCCGAAGCGTATTTCCACTTTTGCCAATCGTCCGTCTTTGATCACCCATACGATGCCGCGTACGCCATCATAGCGCTCGACGCTCTTTTCCGGCACCATAAGCGCTTGTTGCAACATAGCTACCTGAAGCCACGCTTCAGCCTGCTCTCCCAGATAGAATGTCTTTGGGCAACGATGACACTTAACATACACCACCCGTTCCTCGTTGACGCGATCGCTCTCGGTGTCGATACGCACAACCTGCCCCTCGAAGGTTTCGCTTGGCTGTGAACGCAGCCTCACTTTCACGGGCGTATCAAGCGTGATGAAACCAGCGCGGGATTCGTCCACATAGAGTTTGCCCCAGCGGGTGGTGGGGTCAACGAGAGTGAAAAGCGGATCGCTAGCCTGCAAGATGCTGCCAAGCTCCTTGTGGCGCTCAATCAACAATCCGTCATAAGGTGCATAGAGTTTATGCTGCCCCTGTTTTACTTCCTCAGCAGCAATATTTGCCTTAGCGCTTTTAATCATGGCTTTTGCCAGACCCACCTGGCCGTAAGCCTGATTTAATTCCGCTGCCGCCACTTGCTCATCACGCTTGCTTTGGTCAGCCGCTTCATGTGACACAGCGCCGGATTTCACTAGTTTCTGCTTGCGGCGATTCGTCTCCTGGCGCTCTTCCAACACCGCTTTTGCACGCTCTATATCGGCGTTGGCTTTTGCCAGCGAAGATTCAGATTCACCTAAGGATGCTTTCGCTTTTTCGACATGCGTCGCCTGCTCTGCTTCATCCAGCGTCGCCAGAAGCTGGCCCTTGGCCACCATATCCGTGGCATCGGCATGTAGTCCTGAGAGTCTGCCTGCCACCTCAAAGCCAATCTGCGACATTACTTTGGCATCGACATTGCCAAGGGCGAATATCTCGATAGCTACATTATCTCGCGGCACAGCCACAGTCACGGTGGGGGGATATAAAATCCATACGCCTCCGCCCACCAGCAACAATGCCGCCAGACTTATGATAATTATTTTCTTTTGCATAATCACTCCCCATATTTAACTCAGCGCTATCAAGAAACCAATGGGTCAGGCTTGAATGGAACTGAGTTAAGCCCATTCAAGGTATAATTGAAAAATAACTTTTTACCGTGGTTCGGTTAACCATTTAAATGGTTTTGTTCGCCGTTTTAACTGCCTTGGTTCAATACGTCTTTCCCTTTGATACAATAGATAATAACGTATTTCAGATAATAAACTTTGTTTATAATGGTGGCCTATCTGCCCTTGTCTAGAACCGTATTCATAGCAATAGCTCAGCAAAGTTTGAATGCTGGTTTTAAAGCTAAATTGACAGGGCTTATATTCATCCAGCACATCATATATAAGCTGTCGCGCAGCGTTAAAGGTCAAGATGTAATCAAGATTTATTTTTCTATCATGCTAGGTGCTTTACTTTTCAGGGCGTCCATTCACAGTGTTCTTTTGATATCTCTAAAGTTAAGTTCAATCTGCCAACGTTCCCAATATAGCCCACTAATCAATTTTCCTGGGTAGGCCTTTTCATCCAGTAAGGCAGTGAGAATATAATAGTTTTTCACTATAAAGCCGTGAGTTGATACGGCTACTTTTATTTGCCCCATAATAAGCTTATCGCTTAAGCGTTGCCATTGTGCTGCGCCATAAAGTTTTCTGGTTGGCGGACTGTTTTTGGGTTTATTTATCGAAATAGGAGCGTTATCTTTAGCCAGTTTTTTATCGACTTGTCGGCGGAACAAGTTTTTTTTGCAATTGGAACAATTGAGCCAACGCCCATTTTTTAAGTTGAGTTTGATAGAACAAGCAACCTCGGTGACGGCCAATGATTACGAAGCTAAATTGTTACAGGAAAAACTGGTTTTTCACCACATGAAATCGCTTCAAAAGTGGATGCGTTAATTGTGACCAATGGCGCACAAGGTGCGCTCATTTATACCGAGGACAAACGCTTAGATATTACACTAGCAAAGGCCCGCGGCATAATAGCTCCCCATGGGTTGTGGCGACGCTTTTTATCCTTTATAAGGGTAGTTCTGATTACAAACTGAGCCACTTATTCCCATTCAAATAGAATATGAGAAACAAGTTTAAAGTTGGCGTTTCCATCAATGCCAATTGGCGTACCAAGACCAAACTCCCAGCCATTATCCAATGCCCATGTGATACCGGGCGTTATAAAGGATTGTTCCTGCGTCCAGTTAAGCTCCATACTTAAGGCGTAATTGCCCATTGAAGAATAAATGCCCGTATTAGCGTAGTCTTCATGCTCGTTACCTTGGAACTCACGGCCTAGTTGTAAAAACGCTTGAGTGTTGGAGTTTGCACCAATATCTTTCGAAAAAACAACGTAGACATTGTCCTCATCCTCTGGTTTTTCGCCCTCTTCACTAATAACTGCGCGATCACCATTAGCAAATTCGTGGCTGTACGAAAGAGCGATATTTAAACCAGATTCGTTAATATTTACCCAGCTATATTGTAAGCCTAATTCAATATTCCCCTGTCCTTGCTGGTCATCATCGTCACTATTAATATCAATATAAGGTGTATATTCAAGTTCGACTTGTAACTGATCCGTGATGCCAAACTCCAGCGAAAGAGGAATTGAGAAGCGACTTTCCTCATCGTTATCTTCATATTCGGGAGAAAGGGTCAACTGCCACTCTCCTTTTTCTTGCGGGTAAGCCGTATCGCTAAGAAACAACTCATTCAGTATCTGTGTAGGTTCAGACTCATCGGCGCTTTCAGCCGATACCGAAAAAAGTAAACACAGGGTTACAGTGAAAAATATGCGGGAGAGGAAATTCATAAAATGGTTAAACCAAATTGCTAGTATTACGAGTAAATTGATCGTGAAATTATACAGGGCAAGAATAAACTTTTTTTCACAAAACCCAACTAAATGTCCCAATAACGATAAGGGATAAATAGGGTAGTGTTTGTTGCCGCGAGGGCGTTCATTTCTTTTGCTTTTTCAAAAGAAGTGGACAGTTTAGTGGTGCGTTTCAAGACGTATGCCAATCCTTCTTACTTACTTTGACGGCATTGCCTGTTTAAAGTATTGGATAAACTTGAGGCGAGATTCTGGCTATCCATTGATTTTATGCTTAGTTGGCTTTAACTCGTAAAAGGAATCTTCTGTTGAATAGAAGGAGGTAAACGATGCACCAATTGATAACGTGCCTTATGCCAAAAACCGGATAAAACTAACAGAGAAAAACCAATTAATACACCAGCAAATGCAAAACTATCGCCCTCTAGGCCATAGGTTTTTAACAGGGTCGTTAAGGCATATAAAATATAGACTAGGGATGACACCATAAAAGCCCGTCTATCAATCGCCAAAGAAATGGTCGATAAGACGATATAAAGCACCACGATAATAACCAGGCTGGCGGAACTTTGGCTATCATCAAAAATACCCAGGCCGGCAAAAATAGGGTGGACGATTAAAGGAGCCGATAGCAAGTGAAGCCAGAATGCGATATCGGATTTTTGTGTCACGCGCTTACGGTCTGCCGCATCCCAAATCATGGCGATGCCAAAGGTAACCACGCCGGCTAAAAAGGCTAAGGTCATGGTGAAATCTTTAAGGCTTGGCATGATATACACTAATAGTGATATGACGAAAGTGGTCGCCGCGGCCATCCCTGCGGCTATAGTTATTGGGATGGCGAAGCGTTTCCAGTGTAGCCACGCGGCCAGCGTTGATATCGAAGCGGCCAGCATAAAAGCGCTTGCCGATGAGTTAGCAAAGCTAAAGGGGTTTTCGTAGTAGCTCGCATAAGCATAGATCACCAGGGCAAAAACACTGCCGACAAATGAAATAAGTAACACAATGGCTGGTAGCGCCATTCTGCGTTTTAGTACAAAAAACTCTGCCAGCCCCCAGGACAAAGCAGCCACCACGCCGATGGAAAAAACAGGGTGAATACTATTTGTAACCCAGGCGGATGAGGCTAAAAGCAATAGGCAAGCGATCACAACAAAGATATCGTTGAAGCCCGAGATGAGCCTGAAGTTCTCTTCATCAACAGCGGATAGGTTATTCTTTTCTGCTACTAGTGAGCGAAATTTATTCACGGACTGTTCGCTGAAAATGCCTTTAGTTATAGCGCTATTTAGATCTTCATTGGTGTACATAAATATCCTTTGTTTACAAAAATTGGGCTTATATAGAAACAGTGCGTATTGTATTTAGTTTGTACCACGAATTACTTCAATCAGTTCCATTGGGTTTTCAGGCAGTGACTTTCCGCGCCAGGCGATGTGGTGATCTGGGCGAACGAGCAGCAGTGGAACATCATAAAGGGAGGCGCTAGTTTGACCAGCCAAATCAATAATAGTTAGTGGAAGCTTCATCGTTTTTGCGGCTTGCGAGAGCCCTGAAGTATCAATAGAACGGTCACAGCTCAGTAAAGTATAGCCTTGCCCTAAAGCGTCAAAAAGAGAGCGACCATCGTCTAACCAACCATGTGGTACCCGACAGCCCGGACAGGTTGATGGCGTATACGTTCCTATCGTGTAGGTGGGTGGTGCTCCATCGTCGTAGGCTATGATCGAGGAGCCTTCGTAAAAATAGCCGAAGTTTAAACCGATACAGGCGAACTGAGGCGCATCGGTTTGCATCATATGTTGGCCTATCTTTTTACGCAGCGCCTGGCCTTCTTCGGTGGCTTCTTCAATGGCGGCAGGGATAGATAAGTCATTATTTTTTCGAACATTCATCGCAATTGACGATACTTGATCCAGAATAGGTCGACGCTCGGATTCAAAGGATCGCAGTATATTTTCATCTGCCCAACCGTTGATGACCGCCGCTAATTTCCACGCCAAATTTACAGCATCGGCTATCCCAGCATTCATGCCGTAGCCAGCCATAGGTATCCAGTTATGCGCAGCGTCACCCAGAATGAAAATATTGCCAACAGAAAATTTATCGGCCAATAAGCGGCGACCACCCCAGGGTTTTTTAGTATGGATAGTAAAATCGATGTCGCCACCGATACACTCCCGAACGGCCTTGTCCCAGTTGAAGGTGTCTTCATCAGGTTTTGTTGAAAAAACCGAATGTACGACCCACTCGTCTTTACCATCTAAGGCAACGACTATGCCGGGCTGGCGAGGGTTAAGCACCCAATACATCCAGGCGGGTTTACTCTGTATTTTATCCACTAAATTGGGTGCTGTAACGGTCGCCATCATCGCGTGCATCAAATTGTCGTCGCCGTGTAATTTAATACCCAGAGTTTTGCGCACCATACTGCTCGCGCCATCACAACCGGCTACATATTTGGCATCAAATTCTAGTTTTACACCTGACTTTAAGTCGGTCCCACTGACGCGAGTAAAACCGTCCATTTCGGTAACACTATCGGCGTGAAAGTTAGAAATAATCGTTAATTTTTCGAAGCTTGTCGCGTGTTTAAATAAAACAGGCTCAAGATAAAATTGATTTATTCTGTGCGGTGGTTCGGGTGTTGGCCAGCCGCCATCAGCATAACCTTCGTCGTTAAAACGATTTGCACGGGACGGAATACGTACACGCCCAAGTTCGTAGCCAAATAAGCTGGTGGTATAAGAAACGTCATGCGGATAATCAGCGGGTAGGCCGGTGTTGCGAACGTCTTCGGCAACGCCAAGGCGTCTAAATACTTCCATAGAACGCGCCGCAACGTGATTGCAACGGGGGTCAGGCGCTTCAAACGCAGCTCGTTGTTCAACAATTAGGGTTTCTACCCCGCGAGAAGCTAAGTCCATACCCAAGGTTAAGCCCACTGGGCCGCCGCCGATAATTAGCACTGGAACTTTACGTATCAATGGGTCAGGTTTGTTGGTATTCGTTTTCAGCTTAGCCTCTCAATACGTTTTAGATTTTCTACCATCAAAATCCCTTGATGTTTTTTTTGATTATTTCACAGACGATAGCCTGCAACCACCTTGTTCTTTGAATGTTTCATATTCATGAGATACTCGTTTAGTTGGCTTTATCTATCAAGCTGTCTGTCTGATTGCTGCGCCTCGCTACGCGTTTTTACTACGACGAACATCCACTACCTGAGCCTTGCTGAATGGGTGGGCATGGAACAGAACCGTAAGAACAGAAAACACAACAATCGCCTTTCTTTGGTTTGAGTAATACGCCGCAGCCTTTGCATTCATAAAACCATTGGCAAGAATCTGCTGGCATGGTGGTTGCCTCTTTATGGCCGCACTCTGGACAAGTGAGAGTAGATTCTAAAATGATCTCCATAACTAAGCCTCGTTGTTTCCACTTGGAACCGCGTACTTTTTATTAGTCGGTGACAGAACATCCCAGACACCGACTACGAACATGAGCGTCAATGTAAAATAAAAGCGGGGACCTGTACTGAACATAATTCCTTGTAATTGGATGGTAAAGGCTAAACAAGGAATATTTAGGGTTGTCCACTTAACGATATAAAATCTACTATAGCATTACTTTAACGGAGTAATTTTAGGGCTGCCCTTATGCTTTTTTAACAAACTCTGATTTAAGTTTCATCGGCCCAATGCCGGTGATTTTGCAATCAATATCGTGATCGCCTTCAACCAGTCGTATATTTTTAACTTTAGTGCCGACTTTAACGACGGAAGAGGTTCCTTTTATTTTCAAGTCTTTGATAACCGACACGGTATCGCCGTCTTGTAATAAATTCCCATTAGCGTCTTTAACGACAGGGCCATCATCGCTGCTGTCTGTTGATGTGTCGCTAGACCATTCATGAGCGCATTCTGGGCAAATAAGCATATTGCCGTCTTCGTAGGTGTATTCTGAATTACATTTGGGGCAATGGGGTAAGTCACTCATAGTTTTTATGTGTTAGTTAAGTTAGGGTTGGGCGCGACCGAACGATTCAATGGCTTAATCATCCGTCTTATTGCGTAGTCGTTTGATTTTACCACGTAGCGTCTTACTATCCATTCGCTTGTTTTTTGCGCTTTTACTGGGCTTGGTTGCGCGACGCGGTTTTTGTACGAGCGTTGCGCTTTTAATGATGCCCATCAATCGTTCGAGTGCAGCTGTGCGGTTCTTTTCTTGCGTGCGAAATTGCTGGGCCTTGATGATAACGACGCCGTCTTTGCTGATGCGTTGGTCGTTCAGCGATAGCAGGCGCTGTTTATAAAA
>JBLIAQ010000060.1:0-9707 GCA_047634535.1 Cycloclasticus sp. | reverse complement strand
CCAGGGCCGCATACAAACAAGCCGCAAGAAGACTGGCAATTAATGCATACTGCGTAGCACGGCGGCTAAAAGGCGCCAATCTAAGCGCAAGCCAATGCACAACAGCAAAAACCAGAGCGCTGATCAGACCAATATGCAAGCCCGATATGGCGATAAGATGAGAGGTTCCCGTTTGTCGAAATACCTCCCATTGCTGAGCGCTAATATCGCTACGGTCACCTAATACCAGAGCCTTTATTACGCCAATATGTGCGCTATTTGGCAGTGAGCTATCTAAGTAATTTTTCAGCGATTCACGCCGGGACCCCATGCTCCATAGTGGCGCGTTGTCGATGCGTTTATTATGGGTGCTTTCACGAATGTAACCCGTTGCACCAATTTTTTGTTGAAAAAGCCAGCGTTCATAATCAAACCCATGTGGGTTTGCTAACCCGTGCGGCCTTTTAAGTTTGACTAAAAACTGCCATTTTTCCCCTGATTTAATCTCTTTGGCTTTAGCGTACCAACTCAATCGCAACTTATCAGGGAAAAGTTGATTAGTCGAAGGCATTAAGACCCGATCGACTTTAAATATAAAACCAGTCGACCTTAGTTTTTTAATCGGTAATTCAATAACTTGACCTTGAATAAGGATTTCTTTGCCTTCTAAGGCTTTAGCTAACTGGGCGCTTTCTATCGACGTGGCATAAGCCGCCGCCCAGACAAAACCCAATAGAAAAAAGCTCAACCCCCTAGACCAGTTAAAAACGACAATTGAAATCAGTGTTGTCATAATTAAATGACTAACTTCAGGTAGAATGTTGAGTAATTGAACGGACAAAATGCCAGCTGAAAAAAACACCGTCATTTTCTGAAAATTATTCATTTAGCCGCATCCATGCTCTGCTACACTTATTAAAACTTCAATTTCACTGTATGCCAAAACGATTTATAAAGAAATACCTTCCTGATGCAAATACGCTCAAGAAACACAAATATTTAAACGTATTTGGCACCCTTTTACACGATCAAAATTTATGGCATCTAAATCGCCATTCTTTTTCTGGTGCAGTCGCCATAGGTTTATTTGTCGCCTTTATCCCATTACCGGCTCAAATGGTTATTGCCGCCGCAGCGGCCATCGTAATACGCGTCAACCTACCGGTATCGGTCGCTATCGTTTGGTTGACCAACCCCATTACTATGCCGCCATTATTTTACGCCGCCTACTGGGTAGGAACACTCCTTATGGATATTCCACCCGATACGCACGCTTTTGAGTTTTCAATTGATACCCTTTTATCGGGCCTTCAGCATACCTGGAAACCATTTTTGTTAGGTTGCTTTGTACTTGGATCAACTGCATCTGCTCTTGGATACGGACTAGCCAGGATTTTATGGCGTTGGGTTATTATAAAAAAATGGAGCTTACGTAAGCGCAAAAAATAGGGCGAAACTAAAAAAGCGATATCAAATCACTTTAGAAAATTGTTTCTTCTTTTGACCCAAATAACGATCAAACACCATACAAATATTTCTGATCAATAAGCGCCCTGCCGCTTTTACGTATATTCCCTGATCCGTCATCTGCAACAAACCATCCTGCTCCATCACCCTCAGTTGCACTAACTGCTGGCTGAAATAGTCGGCAAAAACAATACCGTAAGCTTGCTCAATCGCTGCATAATTCAGTTCAAAATGACAAATAAGCTGAGTAATAATAGCTTGCCGTAGTTTATCGTCACTATTGAGTTCCAGACCCTTAAACACGGGCAGTCGCCCATGTGTTAAGTGGTCGTTATAAGTCGTTAATTCTTTTGCATTCTGTATGTAAGCGTCACCAACCCGTCCAATTGAGGTCATGCCGAAGCCGACCATATCACACTCAGAATGCGTCGAATAACCCTGAAAATTGCGGTGTAATTTTCCTTCACGTTGGGCTATCGCCAACTCGTCATCCGGTTTTGCGAAGTGATCCATACCGATATAAATATAACCTTCCTGCAATAAACGCTGGGTGACCATTTGTAAAATATCAAGTTTCTCTTCAGAGTTCGGCATATCGGCTTCATTAATCTGCCGCTGTACCTTAAACATGCCCGGCAGATGAGCATAATTAAACACCGACAGCCTTTCTGGTTTAACCGACAGCACTTTGTCTAAGGTTTTAGCATAAGAGGTTACTGTTTGTAGCGGTAAGCCATAAATCAAATCGATATTAGTTGAACGAAAACCTTCTCGTCTGGCTACTTCCAGAATTGAAAATGTTTGCTCCTCAGTTTGAATCCGATTAACCGCTTTTTGTACCGCTGGATCAAAATCCTGTACGCCTAAACTCAAACGGTTAAAGCCTAATTCCCGCAGTTGAACGATCGTCTCAACACTCGCTTCACGCGGATCAATCTCTATAGAATACTCAGCAGAATCATCGTCACGTAAAGTAAAGTGCTGCCGAGTGACATCCATCAGTTCTTTCATTTGCTGAAAGCTTAAAAACGTCGGCGTTCCGCCGCCCCAATGCAATTGATCTACAACGCGTTCCTTATCAAACAAAGCACCCAACACGGCTATTTCCTTGTGCATGTGTTGTAAGTACGGCACCGCGTGCTGACGGTTTTTGGTAATAATTTTATTACAAGCGCAGTAAAAACAGACGGTGTCGCAAAAGGGTATATGGAAATATAACGATAAAGGACCGCCTTTTTTATTCGACAGCATAATGTGTCGCCGGTAATCGTCTTCATTAAATTGATCGTGGAACTCAAGCGCCGTAGGGTACGAGGTATATCGTGGACCCGCCTTGTCGTAACGATTAATCAGCTCAATATCAAACTTTATGGCTTGCTGCAAAACATCTCCTTACTCACGCTTCGTCGATACGCCGACGTAATAAAACAGGCGTAAAGTAGATAAAAAATAGCAAAAATGCCATCAGCCAAAGGCCACTAGATACGGTTAACCATAAAACGTAATCAGCCGGCATAAATAATGGAACAATCACTCTAAAAAACACCGCGGCATTGATGCTTAAAAAAGCGGCCAATATTATTGCATTCGCCTTGATAGCCCGCCCGGTATGACCCAGTGAAACCCGGCACATCATGCCCAGCGTTAACACGCCGATTGCGCCAGCCGTCATCGCATGGAGCGCTAATTGGGGAGGAACAATATCGAAAACTGACAAAAAATCCAAACTGACGCCTACGATCATCCATAGGTAACCGCTGAATAATACCCACAGCATCGGCAATCTATAAATACCCTTGCAATACCAGCCCGTCATTCGGATCGTGTTGCTCGCCATAGCCACCGCGCAACAGGCTAAAAAGGCATACGAGCCGTAATAAAAAGGTTTTAATATCATCAGCACAACGATACTCAACACGGACACCCATTCGACCAACGGCCAAACCACGGGGATGGATCCTGGGGAGCCTGATTTGATAAAAAAAGGAACTACGCGGCCCGCAATGATGGTGATAAAAATCAATATAATACCAATGACTAGATGTGATAATGGGCCTACGCCAATAGCCGTCAACTTTAGAACGTCCAGATGAAACAATACGTTACTAACGAACATACCCAGCAACAACAGTAAAACCGGTACATTTCTCAGCTTAGCCTGCTGCCATATGGGTATCGCTAAATAAAGAATCAAACACGGTAGAAACGCCAGGTCGACCAGGGCTATTAACCAACCATCCAATATATTGGCCATAAAGGGCACCGCCCTTCCCAATAACCATAAAACAGCCAAAGCGGCGAGCTTAGCACCCTCCGCGGTTTCCCTTCCGGTCCAATTTTTAACGGCCGTTAATAAAAACCCACTGAGTACCGCAACGGTATAGCCGAATAACATTTCATGTGCGTGCCAACTAACCGGGTTATAGTAATTTTGTGGAAAATTACCGTGGGCAATCATCCCGCCCCATATGGCCATGAAAACCACAGACGAGGCAGCCGCCAGTAAAAAAAAGGGGCGGAAGCCAATTGACCAGAGTGAACAAAACAATTTATTTAACACCTAAACTCCTTACGGTTAGACCTTTAGTTGGCCAGCTCGCCGTCATCGAGTAGTAGTACTCGATCCATTTTGCCAGCTAATTGAGCGTCGTGAGTCACCAGTAATAAGCTGATGTTTAAATCTTGATTTAGCGACAACATCAGCTCGTAAATTTGCTCGGCTGTTTTTTTATCCAGATTCCCCGTCGGCTCATCGGCCAGCACGCACTTGGGTTTGGTCACCAGCGCGCGGGCTATCGCTACGCGTTGCCGTTCGCCACCCGATAATTCACCAAAGCGATGTTCAATTCTCGCTTCAAGTCCAACGGCTTGCAACATTTCAAACGCTTTTTGGCTCGCCGAAGCGACCGTTTCGCCACCAATCAATAACGGCATAGCCACATTTTCAAGGGCGCTAAACTCACCGAGCAAATGATGAAATTGATAGACAAAACCCAGGCATTTATTTCGTAATGACGAACGTTGAACTTCGTTTAAAGCACTGAGCTCCTGCCCATCCATCATCACCGAGCCAGCCGTGGGTTTATCCAGGCCACCCAACAAATGAAGCAGGGTACTTTTACCAGAACCCGACGAACCCATGATCGCCAGCCGTTCACCCTGTTTTAGCTCTAAATCTATACCCTTTAAAACAGGTACGACAAGACCTTCGCCACCGAATGTTTTAGTCAATCTGGAGCAGCTTAAAATCACCTGATCACTCATAGCGCAAAGCCTCCGCTGGGTTCACTCTCGACGCTTGCCACGCCGGGTATATGGTAGAAAGAAGTGACAAAATAAACGAGTAACTCGCGATAACCCTTACGTCAGACCAGTCTAATTTTGATGGTAAGTCACTAATGTAATAGATCTCAGCCGGTAAAAATTGCACCTGAAAAAAGTGTTCGATGGCTGGTACCAGTGTTTCGACGTTAAGCGCCAAGGCCACGCCCGCTATTACACCGACCACCGTACCGATCAGACCTATCAGTGTACCTTGCACCATAAACACGCCCATCACGGAGCGCGGGGTAAACCCCAGTGTCCTTAAAATAGCGATTTCTGAACGTTTATCTGTCACTACCATCACCAGTGTTGAAACGATATTGAACGCGGCCACCGCAACGATCAGCATCAGGATAATGAACATCACTCTTTTTTCAGTTTTAATGGCTTTGAAAAAATTACTGTGTTCCATCGTCCAATTGGAAATTCGATAATTTGGCGTTAGTGTTGCAGCCATTTGTCGCGTTACCATCGGCGCTTGAAACATATCATCCAGTTTGATTCTTAAGCCCGTTACCGCTTTATTTAGCCGTAATAACTTGGAGCCGTCATCAAGGTGAATTAGCGCCAGATTACGATCGTATTCATACATACCGACCTCAAATAGGCCCGTTACCGTAAAGCGCTTTAATCTGGGAAAAATACCCGCCGGAGTCGGTGTTACCTGCGGTGTGATCACCGTTACTTTATCGCCCACCCCAACACCCAGATATCGAGCCAGCTCTGCCCCTAAAACAATACCAAACTCACCGGCTTGCAGCTGCGTTAATTGGCCGTTTAACATTTTTTCACTGATATCCGACACGTCGCCTTCTTTTTCGGGGAGGATGCCTCGTAGCAAGCTACCACTCACACGCTGATTAGCGCTGAGCATGACCTCTGCCCTTACATACGGCGCCCAGCCAGTCACATCTTCGGTTTCACTGAGGCTAACACCTAGCTTACGCCAGTCTTGCAGGGCATTGTTATACTCTGAGATGGTGATGTGCGAAGCCATGCCTAAAATCTTTTCACGTAGCTGAGCTTCAAAGCCGTTCATCACTGACAACACAGTGATCAACGCCATAACGCCTAAGGCGATACCGAGCATCGAGGTCATACTAATAAATGAGATAAAACCCGAGCGTTGTTTTGCTCGGGTATAGCGCAGTCCAATAAAAATTTCGAGGGGTTTAAACATAGCGAAGAATTAAATCACAAATTGGAGCATTACACCGCTTTAGTCGCTAAAGAATTTTCATTGTTGCATTTTGAGGTGTTATATTTAGCCAAAGTAAGTTTTAAGGGAATAAATATGACGATAAACAAAATTATTTTAGCTGGCCTTTTTTGTCTGGCCACTTTAACAACACAGGCCGATGTTTTATTAATCGACGTGATAAGCAAGGAACCCGCCAATGATGCGACGGGTTTATTAAGACCCACCAATGGTCGGACTATGGATCAGGTAAAGGCACGTTTCGGCGAACCAGTTAAAGTTTATCCCGCCGTTGGCAAACCGCCTATTACGCGCTGGAACTACCCGCAATTTTCAGTTTATTTTGAACATAATCTGGTCATTCATAGCGTCGTTAATAAACCCAAAAAGTCCACGCCATAAACTTTTATTTAAATAACAAGCCCTGTCCCGCGCAAAAAACTTTTATTCCTATATTTTTCTTAGCCGAATTACAGGTCAAAACTTACTAAACGGCGCCTTCCGAGCCATTACCCTCTGTTGCTGTAAAATTCATTACGCGCCATATCAACCAGTGCAAACAAGTCGGCTTCTTCCCAGCCGCCTTCCATTGCCTGAATCATATATGCCGACAAAACTTCAGCTAAAGGCAGTTTAATATCAACCTCTTGTGCGGTTCGCAAAACCGCCTGTAAATCTTTATAAACGAGCTTTAACGAACCTTGACCCTGGTCAAAGGTATCGTTTTTGGCCAATGGCAACATAAAGTCAATAACGTGATTTGGCGCCACACAGTCACTCAACACCTTAAGCACGGTTGTCGCGTTTTGTCCGTTGCGTTCAGCCAGCGCGATGGCTTCGGATAAACCGTTTAACGTAGCTGCAAACGTCAGTTGATGACATAACTTCAATAGCTGCCCGCTCCCACTTTCGCCCAGATAATGAATTTTGTCGGCAAAGCTTGTTAACACTGGCAGCACCCTCTCATAAGCAGGCTTATCGCCACCAACCATCATCGCCAGGCTACCCGCTTCTGCCCACGGCGTTGATCCGCTAATAGGTACATCAAGAAATACTTTACCCTTGCTAGCCGCCTTTTTTGCCAGTTCTCGACACTGTTCGGGAGGCGTGGTGCCCAGGTCAACGATAACTCCACCTTCGGACATACTATCGAGTAGACCACCTGGCTCACAGACCAGTTGTTCGGTTATATCGGCGTGCGAAACACAGATAAAAACCAGCTCTTTTGACGCAGCTAACTGTTTTAAATTTTTCGCCTCTTTAGCACCCATAGAGACTGCCGAGTTGACCGCTGCCTCAGATAAATCATAAACGGTTATCGGGTAACCAGCGCGTAATATCCTCGCTACAATGGCCTGGCCCATAGCACCCAGGCCAATAAAGCCGATCTGAAACGAATTCATTAAACAATCCTGTTATTAAAAATGTTGCAAAAAAACAGCCAAAGAATATCTGGGCCTCTAAATATACCTCGTATTGATGCGACGAAGTTAGGCGCAACATAAAATTAATTGCAGCACACCCAGGTCATAGTTTATGAGAAAATGCCATTTTTGTTATTTTCTTCTTATCAAGTATGCCATTCGTCACGCCAGCGCTACCTACTGATTCCAGCCAAACCATCGCATGGGGAGAATTTGATGGTTGCTCTGATGCGCTCGCCATTGCTAATGCGGGGCTAGCTTCCGACAAACTATTACTCGTTATCTGCTGTGATACGCAGGCTGCGCTGAGATTAGAGCGCGAAATTCCTTTTTTTGTTACCGATGAGCTACCCGTTATTTACTTTCCTGACTGGGAAGTACTGCCTTACGATAGCTTTTCCCCGCTCGGTGAAATTATCTCCGAACGCCTGCATACGCTCTACCACCTACAACGTTTAAAACGAGGCATATTGATCGTCACGGTTGGCTGCTTATTACAACGCCTGGCGCCGCGAGATCAATTATTAAATGAATGTTTTTTATTGCATAAGGGCGATACCCTCAATATCGAACAAACGCGCTTAAATTTAGATAAATTGGGTTATCAGAACGTACCCGCGGTACAAGAATACGGTGAATATTCGGTACGCGGTTCGATTCTTGATATCTTCCCTATGGGCAGTAAAAAACCGTACCGAATTGATTTGTTTGATAACGAAGTAGAGTCCATTCGTACTTTTGACGCCGATAGCCAGCGCTCTATTGATAAAGTTGATTTGATACAGTTATTTCCAGCGCGTGAATTTCCTGTTAACGACAAAAGCATCCAGTTGTTTCGTCAAAAATTTAGAGAACTATTTCCGAGCGTTTCTGATAAAAATGCCCTGTACCAACAAGTTTCCAAGGGTAATATTCCCGACGGTATAGAAAATTATTTACCCTTGTTTGTCGAGCATACCGAATCGTTTTTCGACTATGTAGCCAACGCCACGTTAATTTTACACGGCGATGCTGAAACGGCCGCCGCTACCTTTATCAACCAGGTAAACGAACGATTTGAGCACCGACAAACTAGTCTTGATCGGCCGGCTTTAGCGCCTGAGTTGTTATTTCACGATTTAACGGATCTGAAGCAAAGAATTTCAAATTACCCATCCGCAGCCTTACACAGCAGCATTCATGAACTTGAAAAAACCGCCTTAATTAACGCCCGACTGGAACACGACGCACGAGCACTACACGAGTTACTCGAACGACAAGGCCATAAAACCTTATTTATCGCAGAATCAGCGGGGCACCGCGAGTCGATCATCAATCAACTCAAAAAACAGCAAATCAAACCGACCATCGTCGACGGCTGGAAGCAATTTATAGACGGTGAACTGAGCCCATGCATCACCGTTGCACCAATCGACGAAGGCCTGACCTTAGCAAGTCTTTCAATTGTCACCGAAAACAATTTATTTGGCACCCGTGCGCAACAACGCAGGCGAAGGCGTTCTTCTTCCAGTCAACGACTTGAAAATGTTTTTAATAGCCTGGCAGATCTGGAGGTTGGTTCGCCGGTGGTGCATCAGGAGCACGGCGTCGGTCGATACATAGGTTTAAACCATATCGTCGTCGATGATATCGAAACAGAATTCCTGACTTTAGAATACGCCAATAACGATAAGCTCTACGTCCCAGTATCATCACTCGACCTGATCGGCAGGTATATGGGTACGCAGGGCGACGCCGCGCCGTTACACCGACTCGGTAGCGATCAATGGGAAAAAGCGCGTAAAAAAGCACTTAAACGAGCACGTGACGTGGCGGCAGAGTTGCTCGATATTCACGCCAGACGCGCCGCCAAACCAGGTCGGCCAATGGTCACCGATACAGCAGAATACGACACCTTTTCGCGCGCTTTTCCGTTTGAAGAAACCGAAGATCAGGCGACTGCGATTGAACAAACATTACACGATATGAGCCTGGCTAAACCGATGGACCGCGTGGTTTGCGGCGACGTGGGTTTTGGCAAAACAGAAGTGGCCATGCGCGCCGCCTTCATTTCAGCTTCTAACAGTTACCAGACCGCCATATTGGTACCGACTACCTTACTAGCTCAACAGCACTACCAGAATTTTTCCGACCGCTTTGCCGATTGGCCGATCAGGGTTGAAGTGCTATCTCGTTTTGTTAATGCCAGGCTGCAAAAACAAATTATCGAAGACACCGCTGCTGGAAAAGTGGATATTCTTATCGGTACGCATAAACTACTGCAAAAATCCGTCTCGTATAAAAATTTAGGGCTGGTCATTATTGATGAAGAGCAG
>JBLIAQ010000059.1:0-9845 GCA_047634535.1 Cycloclasticus sp. | reverse complement strand
TCGTGGCCAGACTTATGACCTTTGAATTCGCCGATGAGGCTGTGCCCTAATAAATACAGATCCCCGATCGCGTCCAAAATTTTATGTTTTACGAACTCATCTTTGTAACGCAAGCCATCTTCGTTGAGCACTCTAAAATCATCGACGACGATCGCGTTATCCATGCTGCCGCCCAGCGCCAGATTACGCTGACGAAGCATTTCAATATCTTTCATGAAACCAAACGTGCGTGCACGACTAATTTCTTTAACGAATGAAGTTGAAGAAAAGTCGATAGTCGCTTCTTGAATACGTGATTTAAAAACAGGGTGCTCAAATTCAATGCTAAAGCCCACTTTAAAGCCTTCAAACGGAGAAAAACTCGCCCATTTATCGCCGATTTCTACGCGAACTTCCTTTTTAATTCGTATATATCGCTTTGCCGCATTTTGCTCTTCTATTCCCGCTGACTGAAGAAGAAACACAAAGGGCCCCGCACTGCCATCCATAATCGGCACTTCAGCAGCGCTTAGATCAATAAAGATATTATCAATACCCAGACCTGCTATAGCAGAAAGCAAATGCTCTACAGTTGATACTCTGACGCCATCCTGGATTAGTGTCGTAGATAATTGCGTATCGCCGACGTTTTCAGCTTTGGCTGGGATAACAACAGGCTCATCAAAATCAACTCGCCTGAATACAATCCCAACATTTATTCCAGCAGGCCGTAGTGTTAAGTAGACCTTTTCGCCACTATGCAAGCCCACACCAGTAGCCCGAATCACATTTTTCAGCGTTCGTTGTTTAATCATCTAAAGACTCCAAGCAGGTATTTTGTTATAAATATTATTATTTTTGTTATGCAATCGTAACACATCGTTCATATTTAACAAAAAAAACACCCCTCAGTCTCTATCAGAAACCTCCTATGGTTTTCTATCATACTGATTATGTTAATTCGCATTAACTCATTCAATTAATCAGCCTGTCTTCGTAGAAAGGCCGGTATATCAAGATAAGCTGGATCCATCGTATTAGTATCCGAGCCCATAACATTTTTTGCTTTCTGTTCGTTTTTATTTCCGCGCATAATCGTTGGTATATCGTAATCCTCCTCAGACAAACCTTCGACACTTACCGGTCCTCTTTTAACCTGGACTATTGGCGTTGCTGCTGATGCAAGCGTTTTTTTACTAAGGCCTGTCGCTACCACTGTTACCCGCATTTCATCCGCCAGGTCTGGATCAATGACTGTACCAACCACCACGTTAGCCTCGTCTGAGGCAAATTCCCTTATGCATTGGCCGACTTCTTCAAATTCGCCGATTGACATATCAAGTCCGGCGGTTATATTCACTAGAATACCTCTTGCACCCTGGACATTAATATCTTCCAGAAGTGGGCTGTGAATGGCCGCTTCAGCTGCTTCTCTAGCGCGTGACTGACCTCTAGCGCTGCCCGTACCCATCATTGCATCACCCATTTCAGACATCACCGTTCTTACGTCTGCGAAATCGACGTTGATCAAACCTGGACGAGTTATTAGTTCAGAAATACCCTGCACGGCGCCCAGCAAAACATCATTGGCCGCTTTAAATGCATTTAATAAGCTCATTTCTTTGCCTAACACGTGCAACAGCTTTTCATTCGGTATGGTTATTAACGAATCTACGTGGTGACTTAGTTCTTCAATTCCTTGTTCCGCTATTAATTGGCGTTTTTTGCCTTCAAATGGAAACGGTTTTGTTACCACGGCCACCGTCAATATGCCCATTTCTTTAGCAATTTCAGCAACGATAGGTGCTGCACCAGTGCCTGTACCACCCCCCATACCCGCGGTAATGAACACCATATCTGAACCCCTAAGGATTTCTTGAATTCGTTCCCTGTCTTCCAAGGCGGCTTGACGACCAACCTCTGGATTTGCTCCTGCACCCAAACCCTTTGTATGGTTATTGCCAAGCTGCAATACCGTTTTCACCACCGAATTTTTAAGCGCTTGTGCATCCGTATTTGCGCAAATAAATTCCACCCCATCAATTGAGCTACCTACCATGTGATTTACCGCATTTCCACCACCACCACCAACGCCTATCACTTTAATTACTGCGTTTTGAGTATGTGCATCCATTAATTCAAACATATTATTCCCCTTATATTGATTGTCCAAAAACTACTACCTTTAAAAATTACCCTGAAACCAGCTCTTCATCTTTTCCCACATCGCCAGAAAACCACCCTTCAATTCACTACCGTTTACCACCCTATTTTGCTGTCCGAACAGCAATAAACCCACGCCTGTTGCATATATGGGGTTTCGTACTACGTCGCTTAATCCCGAAACAAATTGCGGGTACCCTATTCGAACGGGCATATGAAACACTTCTTCAGCTAGCTCGACCAGGCCCTCAACTTTAGCGCTACCACCAGTTAACACAATGCCGGCGGCTACAATATCTTCAAACCCACTTCTCCTTAATTCAGCTTGAACTAGCATCATCAATTCTTCATAACGGGGCTCTATTATTTCTGCTAAATTTGCGCGTGAAATCTTACGTGTTGGGCGGTCGCCAATGCTCGGTACGTCGATCATTTCATCTTCTTGAACCAGCTGCGTGAGCGCGCAGGCATACTTCAACTTAATTTCATCCGCATGTTGCGTGGGGGTTCTAAGCGCTACGGCGATATCATTTGTTACCTGATCGCCTGCGATCGGTATAACGGCTGTATGGCGGATAAAACCATCGCAAAATACCGCGATATCCGTTGTGCCACCGCCGATATCTACCAGACAGACACCCAACTCTTTTTCGTCGTCCATTAAGACTGAACTGCTCGACGCGAGTTGCTCTAGAATAATGTCGTCCACCTCTAAACCGCACCTGCGCACACATTTGATAATATTCTGCGCTGCACTAACAGCACCCGTCACAATATGTACTTTTGCTTCTAGCCTGATCCCCGCCATACCAACAGGTTCTTTAATACCTTCTTGTCCATCAATGATAAATTCTTGCGGCATAATATGAAGGATTTTTTGATCTGCAGGTATCGCCACCGCTCTGGCCGAGTCAATCACCCGTTCAATATCCGAAGGAATAACTTCATTATCTCTAATCGCCACCACACCATTGGAATTCAAACTACTGATATGGCTACCTGCGATGCCGACGTAGACCGAATTAATTTGACAACCCGCCATTAATTCCGCTTCTTCAATCGCGCGTTGAATCGAGTGCACCGTGGACTCAAGATTAACGACGACGCCTTTCTTTAGCCCCCGTGATCGATTAGTACCTATACCGATCACTTCAATATTGCCATCTGGCGTAATTTCACCGACAATTGCCGCGACTTTTGAGGTGCCGATGTCCAGGCCCACGATTAAATTTTTATCGTTATTTTTTTTCATATTTTCTAACTTTCATTTAACTGATATTTATTTCTTGTTTATGACGCCTGATTAGCATTCGGTTTACCTGATCCGTGCCCTTCTTTCCATTCAACTGACACACCATTTGGGTAACGTAAATCAAGCGCCTTTACTCGTTCCACCAGGTTACCGTCGAGCGAAGCCAAAACTTTTATCGATTTACTGATTCTTCCTTTTGAGGTTAAGCGCCCCGCTTTCACCTTAATGCCATTACTCAACACCATCGTCCAGCTACCGTGCTCAGCTAAATTGAGCTCCTTTACCTCTAACGCCATCACACTAAGAGATTCGTTTATTGTTTGTTGTTCTGCGAGTACCTTTTTGCTATCGATATCAATGCCGGACAAGGCCGGTAATTGCTTTAATGCTTCGTTTAATGTCACGCTAAACAACTCGCCTTTGTTGTTCAGTAGTTTTACTTTGTTCCATACGGCAACCGGCGTTTGTTCCTTGATTGACAGCTCTATCGTATCGGGCCAGATTCTCCTTATCCGTGTTTCATACACCCAGCCAAGATCGGTTACTTTATTTACAATCGCGCGGCTATCCATTGCGAAATACCCTGTTTGCACGAGCTCACTCAACACCCCAGATACTTCCTCGTGGGACAAATTATTTAGCTCACCTTCAATACGGACTTGTTTGATGGGCATCGTGCCCGGCATAGTCAACCACTGCTGTAGTTGCCAAATGAGCAAACCAATCAGCATCAGAAAAAGCAGCGCTTTTATCGATGTTATGTATGTCGCTAACGCGTCTACGACCAGGTCTTTCATTGTGTCTTCTCGCTCGCCACTAAACTGGTTTCTAATATGCGCCAAACTAGCTCTTTGAAGTCTATCCCTGCTTGCTGCGCGGCCATCGGAACAAGACTATGGTCGGTCATACCTGGCACGGTGTTAATTTCTAAAAATTGCGCCACACCGGATGAGTCCATCATGATGTCTACTCTTCCCCAACCGTGTGCGCCTAAGACTGCGAACGCCTTCAACGCTAAGGCTTTCAATTCTTCTTCTTGTTCAGCCGCTAAGCCACACGGGCAATGATATTGCGTCGTATTCAACTGATACTTAGCTTCGTAGTCATAAAAATCGTTCGGCGTCTCTAGTTTAATAACTGGCAATGCAGCATCGGCTAAAATCGCCACCGTATATTCATTTCCTGAAATCCATTGCTCGGCCATTACCTCACAATCGAAACTCGACGCGTTTTTATAGGCGGCGTATAGTTGCGCGATATTGTCAGCCTTCGCCATACCAAGACTCGAACCCTCCAGCGCAGGCTTAATCATCAGCGGAAAACCTAATTTTTCTGCGCATAACTCGATATCAGAAGAACCTTTGAGCTCCATCCACGTTGGCGTAGAGATACCCGCGCCTAACCAGCATAGCTTGCTCCTTAATTTATCCATACCCAGCGCCGAACCCAGTACGCCACTGCCTGTATATGGAATACCGGCTAACTCAAGTGCGCCCTGTAACTGTCCATCTTCACCACCCCGGCCGTGCAACATATTGAATACGCGATCCACGCCGAGCTCGCTTAATTCATTTAAGCTTCTTTTTTGCGTATCAAACTCTATCGCATTGACGCCTTGTTCTTTTAGCGCTAATAGCACTGCTTTGCCGCTAATCAATGAAATTTCGCGTTCTGCGGCGTTACCGCCTAAGGCGACGGCTACTTTGCCAAATTGATTTGGGTCTTGGACTAAGCTCATGCTTCTAGTTCCTCACCAATAATTCGAACTTCTGTTTGCAACTCAACGCCCTGCATTTCCAACACCGTAGCTTTTACCAGCCCAATCAGGCTCTCGATATCTTTTGCCGTGGCGTTCCCCGTATTTAAGATAAAGTTCGCGTGCTTCTCTGCGACTTGCGCACCACCTATTCGCCGACCTTTTAAAGCAGAGGCTTCGATTAAACGTGCCGCATGGTCTCCCGGTGGGTTTTTAAACACCGATCCTCCACTAGGTATATTCGTTGGCTGGCTTTGTGAACGTTTCGCCAATAATTGACGAATTTTTTCTCTACCTTCTTTGTCTTCGGCCGTTGGAAGGGTCAAATAACAGGCGACAAACCACTCGTCTTTTGCGATGGAAACCGAACGATAAGCTACATCGAAACTAGCCGCATCGCGCTCGATCAATTCACCCTGCCGATTAATTACTATCACCCTGCTAACTAAATTCCACGTTTCACCGCCAAAGGCACCCGCATTCATTGCCAGCGCTCCGCCCATCGTGCCTGGAATCCCAGCTAGAAACTCTGCATCAGCCAGACCTTTTTCTGCCGCTAATTTTGCAACGTGAGCACACGGTACGCCGACCTCTACGTATAGCTCATTCAATGAAACGTCGTTCAGTTGTTTTAAGCAGCCACGGGTATAAATAACAGAACCTCGCAAGCCGCCATCTCGAATCAGCACATTACTGCCTAAACCGAGCCAGAAAACTGGCTCATCGGCTGCTAATGATCGCAAATAGCGCTGGGCATCTTCAATACTGGCAGGCTTATATAGGCGATCCGCCAAACCACCCACTCGCCAAGAGGTATAACGAGCCAACGGCTCCTTCTCCATCAGTGTTCCAGTGAGTTGATTGCTTGTCTGTTTCATCGCTTGCATTTTCCCTATTGATCCATCTGTTCTGTGACCATCAGAGCCGTCATCTGGGCTTCTAATTTTGCCGATGCTGCGCCAATATCTCCCGCGCCCAAGGTCATAACAATATCGCCCGGCAACACAACCTCGACCAAAATATTGGCTAGCTGATCTATTTCTTTTACAAAAACTGGGATCAGCTTTCCGCGCTGGCGAATAGCCTGACTTAAAGCCGGCCCATCTGAACCACTAATTCGCTGTTCCCCCGCGGCATAAACATCTAATAACACCAATACATCGGTTTCATTTAACACATCTACAAAGTCTTCAAATAAATCGCGTGTTCTTGAATAACGGTGCGGTTGAAACGCCAGCACGAGTCGCTTATCTGGCCAGCCTTCGCGTACCGCTTTTATGGTGGCTATCACTTCGCGGGGATGGTGGGCATAATCATCCACTAGTAACACGTTACCACCTTGAAGCTGAATTTCTCCATTGACTTGAAAACGCCGCCCAACGCCCTTAAAGTGATTCAACGCAGTAGCAATCGACTCATCAGACACACCCAGCTCACTAGCGACTGCGATAGCGGCCAAAGCATTTAAAACGTTATGCTTGCCTGGCATATTT
Organism: Cycloclasticus sp.; assembly: GCA_047634535.1. Lineage (GTDB taxonomy): Bacteria > Pseudomonadota > Gammaproteobacteria > Methylococcales > Cycloclasticaceae > Cycloclasticus. The sequence goes on along the minus strand of JBLIAQ010000059.1, from coordinate 3,202 downwards.
AATGTAACGGCAAGCAAATCGTCTTTGCCCAAACGTTTTAATTTGAAACGCGTACGAAGGCCCTCTTGTTGAATATCGAGTGCTTGAAAATCCGCCTCAACATCGATGCCATAGCTCATGACAGGTTTGCCAATTAACGGCGCTAACTCTCGAATATTTTCATCATCTACACAGACCACCGCCAGACCATAAAATGGCAACTGGTGTAAAAACGACTTGAAAGCGTCTTTGACTTGCTGAAAGTCGCCACCATACGTGCTCATATGATCTTCATCAATATTTGTAACGACCGCTATCATCGGCTGCAGGTGCAAGAATGACGCATCACTTTCATCCGCTTCGGCTACCAGGTAATGGCTTTCGCCTAACTTTGCATTCGTTCCGGCGCTATTGAGCAGCCCGCCAATCACAAAAGTTGGGTCCAGGCCGCCTTCAGTCATCAAAACCGCTAATAAACTCGTCGTTGTCGTCTTTCCGTGCGTACCGGCAATCGCAATTCCAAACCTGAAACGCATAAGTTCAGCGAGCATTTCGGCCCGACGTATCACTGGGATTCGCTGCTCAAGCGCTGCAATAACTTCTACGTTATCTTTATTAACGGCGGTCGACGTCACCACAACGTCACAGCTACTTATATTCTCTGTGGCGTGCCCTATATAAACCGTCGCACCTTGTGCAACCAGATGCTTCGTTACTTTACTTTCACGAATATCTGAGCCAGACACTTGATAACCAAGGTTAATTAACACTTCCGCAATACCGCTCATTCCGGCACCACCGATACCAATGAAATGAATTTTATTCAGCTTGCCAAAGCCGAGGTGGGCGGAGTAATGTTTATGTGAATTAGGCATCATAACGCCACCTCCAAACAAATATCGGCTACTAACTGGGCCGCTTCTGGTTTCGCTAATGAACGCGCTTTCAAGCCCATTTCAGCCAATTTATCAGGCTGAGACAATAAGCTTTTAAGACTCTCTGACAAGGCCTGCGGTGTTAATTCTGACTGCCGCATAAGCACTGCTGCGCCTTGATCAACAAGATACGTAGCGTTTTTCGTTTGATGATCATCAATCGCCTGCGGCAAGGGCACCAAAATTGAAGGTAAACCCATCATGGCCAATTCAGAAATAGTCATCGCGCCCGCTCTGCAAATAACGATATCCGCCCATTGATAGACGCCCTTCATATCTTCTATAAAAGGATAAATATTGGCCCTGACCTGTGCCTTCTGATAAGCCACTTCAGCCTTGTCAATAGTCGCTTTACCCGCCTGATGAATTATTTCAAGATCGTAATCTGCCTGTACCTCTTTCAAAGCAACAGGCACGATCTCATTTAATATTGATGCGCCCAGGCTACCACCAATAATCAGAACCCTTTTTGCGGTATTTTTTTTCTCCGCCATATCATCGATCAGCTCCTTACGCAGCGGGTTGCCGGTAAATATCGCGTCTGCGGCCTGTTCAAAGCTATTCGGAAAAGCTTCCAGCACGCGCGTTGCTATCCGCCTCAATAAATTATTAGTGGTTCCTGGTACGCGGTTTTGTTCGTGAATAACCAAAGGTTTACCGTGCACCCAGCTCATCAATCCACCTGGTCCTGAGGCGAAACCGCCCAAACCCAACACCACGTCTGGTTTGCGTTGACGGATAATACTTGACGCCTGCCAGCACGCTTTTAACAACATAAACGGCGACACTAACAGGCTAAATAAATTCTTTCCTCGAAGGCCAGAAACGCTCAACCAGTCGATAGGGAAGCCAGCCTCAGGCACTAAACGCGCTTCGATGCCTTTTTTTGTACCGAGCCAAGTAACCATATGGCCGGCATCTCGCAACCGATACGCAACGGCCAACGCTGGGAATACGTGTCCGCCTGTGCCGCCTGCCATGATCATTATGCGTACTGCCACGGTGACTTTCCCTTTATCTGGTCTTCAAAATCCAGCTTCGTTTCATGGTGTATACGGCACAACAGACCAATTACGATACACATGGTAATCATGCTGCTGCCGCCATAACTCATCAGTGGTAACGTCAGACCCTTGGTGGGCAACGCACCCATATTAACGGCGATGTTCACGAATGATTGCAGCCCAATCCATACGCCTAAGCCATACGCTAATAATGAATAAAACCTCAAGTTCAATCGCTCTGCCGCTTTACCCATCTGAAAAGCGCGCCACACGAGTAGGCCAAATAACAAAATCACCGTACAGGCACCGATAAAACCAAGCTCTTCGCCCAGCACGGCGAAAATAAAATCGGTATGAGCTTCAGGCAAATAAAACAGTTTTTGAATACTACTACCCAACCCAACGCCAAACCATTCACCTCGCCCCATGGCGATAAGTGATTGCACCAACTGAAAGCCGGAGCCCAGATGATCAGCCCAGGGGTCCATAAACGCCGTTACGCGCTCCATCCTGTAAGCCGATGAGACAATAGCGACGACCCCTAAAATAATAGCCGTTAATACGAGCGTAGCGAATTCGATCAAACGCGCTCCGCCTAAAAACATCATGCACACTACACTAAAGCCAATTACAAAAGCTGCACCAAAATCCGGTTCCGCCAGTAATAAGCCAAACACCAGACCTAACGGCAGGATGGGGCGGATAACGCCTTTAATAGATTCACGCACGTCATCCACATGCCTGGTTAAAAAGCCGGCGATATAGATGATGCAGATCAATTTTACGATTTCTGATACCTGGAAACGTGTTACGCCTAAGTTAATCCAGCGATAACTGCCGTTAACTTTTACCCCGATACCCGGAATAAACACTAGAACCAGTAAGCCAATCGCAACTAAAATCAAGCTGGGGCCACTTTGCTCCCATACTTTTAATGGAATAGTCGCCATTAAAAACGCCATAATAATGCCGACAGCAATATGTCCGGCTTGACGAAGCGGATAGTGCCAAATATTATCAAACACCTTTTCACCCAGGTGCAAAGAAGCTGACACCACTATGATATAACCAATCAACACTAAACTTGAGGCTGCAAATAACAACCAGCCATCCAGGTAATAACGCCCACGACGCGGCATCATCACGGAGTCAACTGTGCCTGACATCGTCGAACTTATCATTTCAACGCCTCTATAGCGGCTACAAATCTCTCACCACGCTGTTGGTAATTTAAAAACTGGTCTAATGACGCACAAGCCGGTGACAATAAAACCGTATCGCCCT
>JBLIAQ010000058.1:0-9954 GCA_047634535.1 Cycloclasticus sp. | reverse complement strand
GATAACGTGAGCTTGGTGGATATAAAAAAAGCTCCAATCGAAGAGATTACGCCAGAAGGGTTACGGACGTCTGACGCGAGTTATGAGTTTGATTGCCTTATTTATGCCACGGGCTACGATGCTTTCACCGGCTCTCTATACAAAATGGATATTAAGGGGCGTAATGGTCTGCCTTTACAGACGTACTGGTCAGATGGGCCGCGAACTTTTCTCGGTCTGGCGGCGAATGGCTTTCCCAATATGTTTACTATTACTGGCCCACAAAGCCCTTCCGTATTATTTAATATGCCGCTGGGTATAGAAATACATTGTGAGTGGATAGCCGATTGTATTGATTATATGAACAGCCATAATTTAACGACGATTGAACCCGAGCGAAGCCGTGAGGATGAATGGCTAGCGGAAACTAAAGAAATTGCCGATGCAACGCTACTGCCAGAGGCGACGTCCTGGTATATGGGCGCTAATATTCCAGGTAAGCCACGGGTGTTTATGGTGTACCTCGGTGGCGGCAAGCATTATAAGGACATTATTGACGGCGTAGCGGAGCATGATTATGAAGGCTTTAAATTTACCTAACCTAGAGCGTTAAATTATTTTAAAGTGCATAAAAAAACGAGACCTAAGGCCTCGTTTTTTTAATATGCGAATTGACTCGTTTCGTTACGGGAAAATCGCCGTTACCTGAATAGCAATGCGGTCGTCAATACCATCCAATTGCGCGTTAAGGCCCGCACCACTAGCAAAGTTAGGCGCTTCGGCGTCAGACATTTCGTAATTTAAGGCGACCCGAATGGTTTTTGTAAAGAAGTACTGCGCACCAACGGTTATTTTGTCGAACTCAGCTTCAAACATATCGCCTTTCATGCGAACGTAATTATCATAACGTAAATCAAGTTCTATTTTTGTTTTAGGGATTCTATAACCCGCTTCAACGTAATAACCTTCAGATTCACCATAGGCGCCACTACCAACTCTATTACCTCCAGCACCTTCAGGATTGTTTGCTGATGGGCCAAGTCCAAAATTCGGATTATGTGTGCCCTGGAAAATCATGCCGTCACCTTCCATATATTCTGCGGTAACGCGCCAGGGTTTGTTGAGGTATTTAATACCCAGTCCACGGCGTTCGCGATCATATTCTTCGGGGTTATGCGTAGCATCATTGGTTAAATCGGCGGTACGCTCACCATCCTGCGACCAGGCGAATACTTTAAAGCCGTCGCGTTTAGGGCCTTTACCACCAAATATTTTTTCTGCTGAGAGGTAAAAGTAAACGTCTTTATTGTCGTCGTTATCGTTAAAGTTTAGCCCGTTACCGTTACCGTACATGGCGGCGTAAGACAGCTCCCATCCTTCACCGACTTTAAAGGCGTCGAATACCTGAACGCCGACGTCACGGAAGGCGCCTACGCTCTCTTCAAAACCGTAAAGCTCTGCTCCTGAGCTTGATATCGGTTGTGGGCCGATATTGGCGGTAAAACGTTTGTTAGGAAAACGCTCTAAAAGCATTTGGTTGGTGACAGAAGTGAAGTTGACGTAATCAAATACGTGAATGGCTTGTAGGCCTTCTTCAGCGCCTGGGGTTTTAAATAAACCGGCTCTAATGCGAGCGCCTTTAATGTGGTTAAAGGTCAAACTGGCGTCGGTTAAGGTAACGAAGTCACTCTTGTTGGGGTAGGTAATACCATTTCTGCCAAATTCGGCGAGTAAGAAATAGTTGATGTTATCGTCAATCGCCGTTGCAACACCGCGTAAGCCAATTCGAGCGCGGTTAATGTTGAATTCTGATTGATCATCAAGCATTGGACCGATTAATTTAGCTGGAACGTACTGATTAGTAGCACTTGCATCACTAAAATCTTCTTGATATTGCGCCTGGATAAAGCCCCATAGATTAGCGGATTCGGTTGAACCAGGTTTTTCGGTGCCCTGCAACAATAGCCAGTTGGCAGAAAATGCTGCGCTGCTAAAGCTGAGTGCCAGCGTTGCGATAGAAAGTCCGACGAAGCGGGACGTTTTGAAAGTTTTCATGTGTTCTCCTTCTCCCAGTGTGCTGGGGTTTTTATAAGTTTTTTAAAACAGTTAAGTCTGTTATTTAATAATGCTTTTATGGTCTAACGAGCAGGTAACCCTGGTCAGCTAATTCTTTAATACGAATAATACCGCCTGGAACCACCGTTGAGTGACTGTTAAGCTTGGGTTCTTTACCCATTTTCTTGGTCATTTTTGCTAGCGTGTTAGCACAGGCTGCAAAACGCACACCACTGTTTTCAGCTAAACCATCAATCCGGCTGGCATTGCTGTTGTTAGCAAATAATAGCTTTAAACCAGGGCCAAAAGCGACGATTTCTACATCAGCTTTATCAGGTCCGTAGTGCTTCATAATATTGGCAGCAACATTGAGCACAAGTGCTTGTTTAGCTGGGTCGTCATCTGTGATTTGAAGAACAAATTTTTGTTCAGCGAATGCCTTGTCGTCTTCAGCTACTGCGTTAGCGCTAGTAAACAAGCTAGTAGCGGTTAGTAACACGAGCAAAAATACGGGTAATTTTATTTGTTCTAATAGATTGTTTTTTTTCATAATGCGTCCTCTTCTTTTGAGTGGTTATTGTTGCTGTTTTATAACAATAATCTGCTAGCAAGCTGATCGTTGTGTATCGAACCATACGCTTTTGCTTATAGAAGTAAAGCAAATAAAGCCAAATATTTAGTTATAAGGTAAGTGATTTTTAGTAAGACCGATTAAATAATAACTAAATAATAGAATTTAAACCTAAATTTAGTATATTAGGCGTGCAAGAGACGGGGCCTGCTTGGTTTGATATTACTGAATTCTAATGTATAGTGATAGACGATAAAAAATTGACCTTTTATAATTTAAATTAACGGTTCTTTTGAGGAGAAATAGATGAGCTACGACGTACAAGAAAAAATGATTCCTTCAGGTGAGTTAGCCAGTAACTGCATGATTGGCGGCGACCCTAAAAACCCACCCCTGTTGTTATTACACGGTGCAGGACCGGGTGCCAGTGCGATGTCAAATTGGGAGGGATGTGCCCCAATTTTGGCCAAAGATTTTTATGTGATTGCGCCAGACGCCATTGGTTTTGGAAAATCTGAAATGCCGAAAGAAATCCCAACTAAAATTGCACGCTGGATGGGCTACCGAGTTGAACAAATCAAAGGCTTGTTAAATGAATTAGGCGTTGAAAAAACACACGTAATTGGTAATTCAATGGGCGGCGCTCTTGCATTACAGAGTGTTGTTGAAATGCCGGATCGTTTTGATAAATGTATGCTAATGGGTGCGATCGGTGCGCCGTTTAAAAAGTCTGCCTCATTGGCGCGTATGATGAGTTTTTACGATGACCCACGTCTTGCACGTTACCGCGAATTGATTGAAAGCTTTGTGTATGACCCCAGTGTTTTTGAAGATTTAGAAGTGGTTATGCAAGACCGTTTTGATAAAGCGATGGACCCTAAAATTCGTCCGATTCAAGAGATTATGTTTAAAGCGATGAACGAAGATATGGATAAATTGATTATCCCAGCACCTGTGTTAAATCGCATGGAACATGAATGGGCTATTGTTCATGGCCGTCAAGACAGAGTGGTGCCATTAGAAACCAGTCTTTATTTCATTGAACACTTGAAACGTGCAGAATTGCATATCCTGGATCGTTGTGGACACTGGGCTCAAACACAACGTTGGGATGGCATGTACCCTATTATTATGTCTCACTTTTTGGGGAAAGAACTCAGGTGCTAGATAAGAAAGTATTAAAAGCCTCTGCGCTAGCGCTTGATAAAGCGCTGGCCAGTGGTCAAACCATCCCGCAGTTTTCACAGCTGTACCCTGAAATGACCATTGAAGACGGTTATGCCATTCAAGCAGAATGGACTAAATTGAGGTTGGCTCAGGGACGAAAAATTATTGGTCGTAAGATCGGTTTAACCTCTCGCGCGATGCAGCAGGCCTCGCAGATTACCGAACCCGATTACGGCACCTTAATGGATGATATGCTGTTTGCTGATAACTCAGAAATCCCCTTTGATCGCTTTATAGCACCCTTGGTTGAAGTTGAAATAGCCTTTATATTGGGTGAGCGGTTGGAAGGTGAAAATATTACACTGGCCGATGTCCTAAAGGCAACGGATTATGTTTGCCCGGCGGTAGAAATAGTTGATTCACGCGTTATTCGTGTTGACCCTGAAACCGGCAAGCGGCGTAAGGTATTTGATACTATTGCTGATAATGCAGCTTGTGCTGGTCTTATCACGGGGGGCTTACCGGTAAGACCAATGGATGTCGATCTACGTTGGATAGGGGCGATTGTGTCGCGTAATGGCATTATTGAAGAAACTGGTGTTTCTGCTGGGGTGCTTAATCACCCGGGTAATGGTATTGTTTGGCTTAGCAAACGTTTTGCACCGCACGGTATCGCGCTAGAACCGGGGCAAGTGATTTTAGGCGGTTCGTTTACTCGCTTATTATCAGTGGAACGGGGTGATACCTTCCACGCAGATTTTGGCCCATTGGGAAGTATAGGTTTCCGTTTTGTCTAATTTTAATCGCTGGGAGGCGTGAGCTATGCCATTAGCAATGACGGAAAATAAGTTTAAACAAGCGATAGTCGCTAATCAAAAACAGCTCGGAGCCTTCATGGCGCTGGCGGACTCAACCGCAGCTGAATTAATGGCGACCACAGGTTTTGACTGGTTATTAATTGACGGCGAGCACGGTCCGAATGATATTAAAAGTATTATGCAACAATTACAGGCCTTGGCGGCGTACCCCGTTAACCCCGTAGTTCGTCTACAAGATCATAATGTTGCGGATATTAAACGGGTGCTAGACGTTGGCGCACAAACCTTATTAATCCCGATGGTCGATTCAGCAGAACAAGCGGAACAATTAGCAAAAGCGGTTAGGTATGCACCCAAAGGGGTACGCGGTATGGGCGGTGGTTTAACCCGAGCCACTCGCTGGGGTGCGATTACTGACTATTTGACCCAGGCAGATGGCAATATTTGTTTATTACTACAAATAGAAAGCCTTGAAGGGTTGGCTGAACTGGACGCGATTGCTCAAGTAGATGGTGTAGACGGTATTTTTCTAGGCCCCGCTGATTTAGCTGCGTCGATGGGTTACCTAGGCCAACCTGCTCACCCAGAGGTGTGTCGTGTCGTCGAACAAGCCATTCAACGTATACATGCACTTGGTAAGCCAGTTGGGGTTTATTGTGGTGATCCAGCCCAAACAGAGCGTTATCAACAAATGGGCGCCAGCTTTTTCTTAATCGCGGCAGATACCATGTTGTTGAAAGGCGCTGCCGATGCCTTGGTGAACCGATTCCGCGCCTAACGCTAACGATGTTTTAGATGCGAATCCGCTGTTAGGGATACTGCTGAGTCTGATAAGAAGATAATAAGAATCGGTGATTGAATGACAATAAAAAAACTGACCCTCGCATTCCTTTTTTTAACGCACGCCGTCGCATGGGCGGGCGGTACCTCGCCCATAGGCCCTTCAGGCGGTATGTTTTCGTCGGCTCCCGTGGGTGCGGATGACTTTATGTCGGGCATGGCGCCACCTCCGGGCGTGTATTGGCTCAATTACAGTTTTCATTACACGGCCGATGAGTTTATCGGCGGCGACGGCAAAGAAATTCAAGCCGGGCCGTTAGATGATTTTGCAGCCAATATCAGCGGTAACGTGTTCCGTTTTTTATGGATGCCAGAAAAGGATATACGTATTTTTGGTGGTCGTTGGGCACCAGATTTTGGTGTGGTAGCCATGGATAAACGCCTGAAAGTAGGCGGTAAATGGTTTGAAGAAAAAGGCCTGGGCGATCTATTAATAGCGCCGGTTAATCTTTTTTATCAATGGGGCGATGTTCACGCCGTTCTATACGTCGATTTTCTTTTACCAACGGGTGACTATGATAAGAAGCGAGTCGTTAATACGGGTAATAATCACTGGACGGTTAAACCCGCCGCGATTTTCAGTGTAGTAAAACCTAACTGGGAAGTGACGGGTATTTTTAATTTAGATATTAACGGCAGCAATAATGATTATATTGACCCACGTACGGGTCTTGAATCGAAACATCGTTCTGGTAAAGCGTTCCATATGGATTACACCGCGTCCTGGCGCGCTACACCCAACTTAAATATCGGCTTGCAGGGTTATTATTGGGACGACCTTGAGGACGATCGTATTGACGGTAAACGCGTAACAAACACGCAAACAAAGGTTTTTTCCATTGGCCCGGGCATTCGCTATCAATGGGGCGCTATCAGCCTCGTCGCTAAAGCGCAATATGAATTCGGTGCGCGTAACCGCCCAGAAGGCGAGGTGTATTGGTTACGCTTTACGATGCCTTTGTAATAGTAATAATGGAAGGCAGAGTATGCCTTCCATTAAGGCTGCATTTCGTCGGTCGCTAAAAGAAAATACTGATGTTGTTCGATAGAATCGTACTTTGGTCCATCAAAATCGTGCGATTAGCGATCTTAAAGCCTGGTTCATTATCGGCACGACGCAGTACGTCGTGGCGCTCCCCAGCAAAAATATCGACCTGTCTTTCGAGCCGGTTACGGTAAACGATAAATGAAGAGCAAACGTTATACGTATTGGCTTCACTGCCTTCGTGAATAATAACGTTCGACACTATATGGCGCGTTCTTGATGCGGGGTTCTCCGACCAGCTGAAATCACTTAGTAGTTTGCGTAAGCGGCCGCGCATGGCGTCGATATCTTCATCAAAGTGAGCAAATTCATCGTTGCCTGAATATTCTGTTATATCACCTGGTCTGGCCTTACCACTGCGTCGCATTACATTTCTGCGTATTGGCATAAAATAGCGGATATCTTCGTCCAGCAGAGCAAACCACTCTTCATATTGAATATTGTCGAGAAGCAGCGCTTCGCGGTAAAAAAATTGCTCAATTTCTTGTTGCAGCGCGGGGTCGGCGCTGGATTTTTTTAATACATCTGTTAGTTGGCTTGCTGAGGACATCGTCTGCTCCTGAATAATAGGCTGTTATTTTTTTGTCGGTATGAAGGGTTAGGGTTTTAGCGTATCCCAGCTTGGCTCGGTCATCATTCGTAGCCAATGCTGATACATGCCTCGCGCCGCATCTTCACTGTATACGTCGCTGATTCGACCAGGAAAGTCCGGGTTATCAGTTGCCGACGAGCCCAAGCCCATTTGTACATTGAGTTTGGTTTTTCTGGCTTTAATGCCTTTAAATACCTTTTGAACCTCAACCCAATTTTCCCCATCATCTTGCTCAAACACGCCACCGGCAGAGAAGGTGCGAATATTTTGCTTGCGGAACTCTTCTTTAATATCATCTGGCGCGTCAGCGTCAACGACAATAAATGCCCACACTTCAATTTCATTGGGCCCACGCGGGTGCCAGGTACGGATGGTATTAATACCCGGTAAAAAAGAACAGGTGGGGAAAACAGTCATATGCTGACCAAGCATTCTTTGGCCAAACATATCGCTACCGAGGTGCTCAGAAGCCGCTTTAGCTTGTGGGCTGTCGGTCATGTATTCGGTAATTTTAGGCCCCATAATGGCCGCCAATAGCCCGGGTTCATCGACATAATAACCGGTGCCGTGGCCGCCCCATTTTGCACGGTACTGATAACCGTTAGTGGGTATTTTAATATCTTGCAGGCCTACACCTTCCGGTAAACCTGCGGTAATGCCGGAAAGGTGAGACATCGTAGCCGCATGATACATATCACTACAAAATTGTTCGGCGGCGAATTTCCAGTTAGCTGGAATAATCCATTTTTGTATGCCGCCGATGGCCTCGGTGCCCGCTGGGGTGCGGTTAAACATCGTATCAATATAAGGCTTTGAGTCTGATAGATAGTCATCCAGCTCGGGAGCCTCAGGGTCCCAGTTTGCAAAAATAAGGCCTCTATAGGTGGCAACGCGCGCTTGCAAAGGGTTCCATTCGGACTTATCCAGACGATCACAATGACCTTCTTTTTCAAAAGGAACATCAATCAATTTGCCAGCAATATCATAAGCCCATCCGTGATAGGTACAGACAAAGGCTTTGGCGTTGCCGGCGTCATCGCGCGATAATTTCATACCGCGGTGACGGCACTGGTTTAAAAAAACGCGGATACTGCCGTCTTTTTGGCGAACAGCAATCACTGGGTCTTCGCCCATATAAGTATTGAGGAAATCGCCGGTTTCTTTAATATGAGAGTCGTGTCCAAGCAATAACCAGGATCGCGCGAACACGCGTTCGAGTTCGAGTTGGTATAAGGCTTCATCTGAATAAATTCGAGCGTCTAGAACGCCGTTTTCATCGCTAACCAGCTGTTTTATCTGCTCGTTTGACCAGCCATTGCTTGCATTGTCTTCAGTGTTCATAGGTAAATACTCCAGCCGCTATAAATTTATTAATAAAAAAGGTGTTAAGTTGATGAATTTTTTGCGATTACTCGAACGATGATGACTTGCTTGAAGAGCGATCATACAGCGAGTTGATAAAATTTAATCTGCTGAAAGGATAATTGTTCAGGAGTCAATTGTCCACCCAAGTTATGCGACAAAGTGCTGTTAAAGCGGACGTTTTGGCACTATAGAATTAGTGTATGATTCGCGTTTGCTCATTTCATAAAAAGGCATGCGTATCTAATCGTTATGTTTTATACAAGTAAGGTTGTTCTTTTGTAGTAATAGTATAAAGAGCTACCGCCTATAGGAAACTTTAATTGACTACTTTAATACCGTCTTATATCTGGTTGACGTTGATAGCGTCTTTGCTGCACGCCTTTAGTTTTACCTATACCAAACAGTTTTTGGCGCACTCAAAAAACCGTACAAAATTAGCTTTTTATAGCCAATACGCGGTTGGTATTCTAGCTTTATTCCTGTTGCCCTTCGTGGAATTGCAGCAATTGTGGGCGGATTTCTGGTTGGTTTTATTAATGTGCGTTCTGGTATTAGTAGGCCAAACAAGTTATTTCAGCGCTTTGCGTCATGGTGACGCGTCATTCGTTGTACCCATGTTGGGTTGTAAAATGTTTGCCGTGGCGGGGCTGTCGGTACTTTTCTTAAATGAGACGTATGATTTTTTAGTCTACCTAGGCGCGTTGGGTGCTTTTATTAGTTTGTTCTTTCTGAATGATGGCAAGTTACACGGCTCGCCGAAGGCGTTATTTTATATCCTCGTCACCTGTGTTGTATTTGGCTGTGCGGATATCGCGGTGGTCACCTTATTAAATGGCGGAATGGGGGGCTTGGAACTCGCGGTATTTGTGTTTATTGTCCCAACGATATTATTAATGCCGTTGTCGCCATGGGTGTTTAAAGCTGACTGGGGCGTTTCTAAACCATTTAGTAAAACCTTAGCAATTTATGCCGTTACGCATTTAATTGGCCTGGTGATTTTGATGATCGCTTTTAAACAGGCGCAACAGGTAACGGTGATTAATATTGTGCAATCGTCTCGGGGATTGATGGCCGTTGGCGTGGTGTATGTGATGGCACGATTTGGCTTTAGTCAGATAGAAGTGCTGACGCGCAGACAATTAACGAGCCGCTTGGTGGGGGGGTTATTGATGTTTGGATCGTTACTGGTAGCCATTATCGGTTTGTAATATAAAAAAGCCGAACAACTAAGTGCTCGGCTTTTTGATGGTTTTTTAGTCACTTAGTGACAGCTTATTTAGGCTAGCAAAAAATCCAGATGAAGCCTGTTGAACTCTTCAGGCTCTTCCCATTGCGGCCAATGCGCGCTGTTTTCTAATATGACCATGCGTGCATCGGGAATCATTTTCATGGCCACTTTTGCCAGTTCAACCGGTTGACCAGGGTTATGGCGAGTCCATAAAACAAGCGTTGGGCACTGAATGTCGCGCATAAATGTGGGATTAACCCATTTTTCACACCACTCATCATTGATCACGCCGCC
>JBLIAQ010000057.1:0-10026 GCA_047634535.1 Cycloclasticus sp. | reverse complement strand
TCAACGAAGATGGCTTGCGTTACAAAGATGAGTTCGTAAAACATAAAATTTTGGACGCGATCGGGGATCTGTATTTATTAGGGCACAGCCTCATCGGCGAATTCAAAGGTCATAAGTCTGGCCACGAGCTTAATAATAAGTTATTAAGGGAGTTGCTCGCGCAAAAAGATGCCTGGGAAGAAGTGGTATTCGAAGAAAATGACGATTTCCCTATATCTTATATGGAGCCTTTACCCGCCTCAGTCTAATCGGTTAACTTGTTTTTCTTTAAGGTGTTAAAGAGATTAATTAGTGACTCATTAAGGCTGTCTTTCAGCTTAAGGTTATTCGCATCAGAAAGCATCTGAAGCGTTTTGTGTGAGGGCGATTTGGGTCTATGTTGACGAGCTGGAGCTTGTTGAGTCATTACTTTAACTTTTAAAGTAATAGGTCGGTCACAAGCTTGTTCGATAACCGCGTCTATAATAGTCCGACGCATATAGAGTAATTTCGAGGCCCAGACCGATGAATCGGTAAATATGGAGACGCTGTTTTTATTAGCTACGGCGTATAAACAGTGCGAGGCTAAATTATCAGGTAAACTGGTTCGAATGGCCTGCAATAACTGACGTTGGCGAGCCAGATTTTGCTGGGTTTGTTGTAGTACTTGAAGTGACGAATGGTTATTTTTAAAAGGTTGTTTGAACATGAAAGTAAATAAAGTCGGCGTTAGGGATTAATTAAAACAAATGCAGATAATACTACTAACAAACGGCAAAAGGAAAACACTCGGTTTTTCTATTAGCCAGTCAAACATAATGATCGCAATCGCATGTGGTTTTGTACTCACGTTAACAGGGTATTTTTTACTTTTTAATGGGCAGAGCAAAGCGACAAAAACGGATTACCTTGTAAATGAGTTAACTGTACAGCGAGCAGAATTAGAAAGAATGCGCGAGAAAACGCGTAACACCCTTGATAGTATAGCTTTACGCGTTGGGCAGATGCAGGCGCAATTGATGAGATTAAACGCAGTTGGAAATCACCTTGCAAAAAAAGCTAAATTGAATTCACTTGAATTTGACTTTGATCAACAACCTGCTACAGGTGGTGCGGAAACCTTGGCGTCGACGAATAGCTTTACTGAAAGTCAGTTATTAGAGGACATTCAATCGCTAGATGAGTTGTTTTCATTACGTGAAAAACAGTTTGCATTACTCGGTTACTTTTCAGCTAACAAACGTCTTTCAAAGGAAGTGCTACCAGCTGGATTACCGGTTGAGAAAGGCTGGTTATCGTCAAATTACGGCTATCGCGCGGACCCATTTACGGGTAAAAAATCTTTCCATCATGGTGTGGACATAGCGGGTAAAGCCGGTACAAACGTGCTGGCAGCTGCGTCAGGTATAGTGTCCTGGGCCGGTGAAAAAAACGGATATGGCTATTTAATAGAAATAGATCATGGTATGGGCTCTTTGACTCGCTACGGCCATAATAAAAAAATATTAGTAAAAACCGGTGATATCGTTAAACAAAATGATGTGATCGCTGAGATGGGTTCAACGGGTCGTTCCACCGGTCCCCATGTGCATTTTGAAGTACTTCTCAATGGCAGAGATGTTAATCCGCGTAAATACTTATATAGCTCGCGTTAATTCATTTAATTAACGCTTTCAAGTTCCAGTTTTAGTGCCTTTTAAGGTATCATTCTGCCTTTCGTTTTAGATTAAAACTTACCATCAATGATCTCAAATATCGTAAAAAAAGTTTTTGGCAGCAGAAACGACAGGCTCGTTAAGACGAAGCAAAAAATCGTAAAAAGAATAAATGAGCTTGAAAAAGCCATGCAATCTTTAGACGATGCGTCATTAAAATCCAAAACGTCAGAATTTAGAGCCAGACTAACTGCTGGCGAAACGCTTGACTCTCTTATACCGGAAGCTTTCGCGGTGGTTAGAGAAGCGGGCGTTCGCTCCCTTGCTATGCGCCATTTTGACGTACAGCTGATCGGTGGCATGGTGCTCAATGATGGGCGAATCGCTGAGATGAAAACGGGTGAAGGTAAAACACTGGTTGCTACGCTAGCGGCTTATTTGAATGCGCTGCCATCTAAAGGCGTTCATCTGATTACGGTGAATGATTACCTAGCTGAACGCGACTCTCAATGGATGGGAAAATTATTTTCTTTCCTTGGCATGACTACAGGCGTTATTACCAACTCAATGAGCCCTGATCAGCGCCGAGAAGCCTATGCTGCCGATATAACTTACGGTACTAATAATGAGTTTGGTTTTGATTATCTACGGGATAATATGGCCTTTAGCGTTGAAGATAAAGTTCAGCGTGGCCTCTATTATGCGATTATTGACGAGGTCGACTCTATTCTTATTGACGAAGCCAGAACCCCGCTTATTATCTCTGGGCCAACAGATGATAAGAGTGAGCTATACGTCAAACTGAACAAATTGGTTGAAAACTTAACGCCAGAGCTTGAATCGGGAGAAGGTGACTATACCGTCGATGAAAAATCAAAACAGGTTTATCTGACCGAATTAGGTCATGAAAAAATCGAAAAACTGCTCACAGACAGCGGATTATTGAGTGAGTATGAAAGCTTATATGACGCAAGCAATATTGGTTTAATGCACCACGTATATGCTGCATTACGCGCTCGTTCGCTGTATCAAAAAGATGTGGACTATATCGTTCAAAACTCACAAGTTGTTATTGTTGATGAATTTACCGGTCGCACCATGCCGGGTCGTCGATGGGGTGAAGGGTTGCACCAGGCCATTGAAGCGAAAGAAAATGTCAAAATCCAGAGCGAAAATCAAACCATGGCGTCGATAACATTCCAGAATTATTTCAGAATGTACGACAAACTGTCAGGTATGACGGGAACGGCGGATACAGAAGCGTTTGAATTTCAGCAAATTTATGGTTTAGAAGTGATCGTTATTCCTACGCACCGAAACATGTGTCGAATTGATGCAGGCGATCTGGTGTATCTGACAGCGAAAGAAAAATATGAAGCGGTAGTTACAGATATTGAAGATTGTTATAAGCGTAAACAACCCGCGTTGGTGGGCACAACGTCAATAGAAGTATCTGAGTTCATATCAGAAAGTCTGAAGAAAAAGAATATTCCTCACGAAGTACTCAATGCCAAACAGCACGAGAGAGAAGCACAGATCATCGCTAATGCGGGCGCTTTAGGCGCAGTCACCATTGCGACAAATATGGCGGGCCGGGGAACAGATATCGTACTAGGTGGTAAAAATGACGGCGAACAGGCGTCAGCCGACTGGCAGCAACACCATCAAGCGGTGATTGACGCTGGTGGATTACGCGTTATCGGTACTGAACGTCATGAATCAAGGCGTATCGACAACCAGCTTAGAGGTCGTTCAGGTCGGCAAGGAGACCCGGGTGCTAGCCGTTTCTACCTATCGCTGGAAGATAGCCTGATGCGAATTTTCGCCTCTGAACGAGTCTCAGGTCTGATGCAAAAGCTAGGTTTAGAAAAGGGTGAGTCGATTGAGCACCCCTGGGTCAGCAAGGCGATTGAAAACGCGCAAAGAAAGGTTGAAGGCCATAATTTCGATATCCGTAAACAGTTATTGCAGTACGATGATGTGGCTAATGATCAGCGTAAAGTCATTTATGAGCAAAGAAATGAAATTATGGAAGCTTCTAATATAGCTGACACCATCGTTTCAATTCGTCATGACGTAGTTAATCAACTGATTACACAATATATTCCTCCGCAGTCTATGGATGATCTGTGGGACATAGAGGGCCTTCAGGCGGCGTTAGAAGATGAATTTAATTGTAAATTGCCAATAAAAAAACTGTTGGAAGAAGACAGTAGTTTGCACGAAGAGAATCTACGGGAATTACTTTTACAAAGCATCGCCGATGACTATGCTAAGAAAGAGATTTTAGCGGGTGCAGAGGTGCTTCGACATTTTGAAAAATCTGTCATGCTACAGACGCTCGATGAACAATGGCGAGAGCACCTTGGCGGGATGGACCATTTAAGGCAGGGAATTCACCTGCGTGGTTATGCACAAAAGGACCCCAAACAGGAGTTTAAACGCGAAGCATTTGAAATGTTTACGACCATGTTGGACACATTAAAACGTGAAGTCGTGATGGTAGTCACCAAGGTTCAGGTACGCGCTGAAGAAGATGTTCAGGCAATCGATGAGCAACGTCGTCAGCAGCAAAAAATGGAATTCAATCACGCGGATATGAATGCTTTAGATGATGAATCACAGCAGGATAAAGACCAGCCATTCAAGCGCCCAGATAAAAAAATAGGCCGTAATGATCCTTGCCCTTGTGGTTCTGGCAAGAAATTTAAACAATGTCACGGTAAGCTTTAGCTTATTGCAGGAGAGATAAGACATGTCTGTTGGAAATTGGACGACGACGAACTTAGACGCTATTTCTGGCATTAGAATTGGTTCATCGAAGGCGGGAATACGCCAGACCGTACGTGACGATATTGTGTTGTTCGAATTGAGCAAAAGCACCCAGCTAGCCGCGGTGTTCACTAATAATAAATTTTGTGCCGCGCCGGTTACGCTGGCAAAAAAACACCTGGCTGAAGCAAGCCCAAAATACCTTTTAATTAACTCAGGAAATGCAAACGCTGGTCTGGGCGACTTAGGTCTGTTGTCGGCAAAACAGTGTTGTGAAGGACTGGCCATTTTATCTGAATCTACCGATGCGACCCAGGTGATACCCTTTTCGACAGGTGTTATTGGCGAAGCATTGCCAGTTAATAAACTACTGAGTGGTTTGCCAGCGGCTTTCAATTCCCTTGCTGAGGGCAATTGGTCAAAGGCGGCAAAAGGCATTATGACGACAGACACCTGTGAAAAAGGCTGTAGTCAAACACTAGTGCTGGATGGTGAAAAAATAACGATCACGGGAATTGCAAAAGGCTCGGGCATGATCAAACCTGATATGGCAACAATGTTGTCCTATATCGCAACAGATATGCCCATCAGTAAATCCGTACTGCAGACGATGCTGAAAACTGCGGTTGATCTGTCTTTTAACAGCATTACGGTGGATGGTGATACATCAACGAATGATGCAGCCGTTTTAATGGCCACAGCCGCCGTTGATATAGCATGTATAGATTCCGTGCAAGACCCACGCTACGCAGAGTTTTTAACGGTATTAATAGATGTATGCCAATATTTATCCGAAGCCATAGTCAGAGACGGTGAGGGCGCAACTAAACTAATTAAAGTGCGAGTTGAGCAAGCCGGTAGTGTGGAAAATGCGAGAGAAGTAGCCTATACGGTTGCGCATTCACCGCTAGTGAAAACCGCTTTTTTTGCTGCTGACCCTAACTGGGGGCGAATTTTAGCGGCGGTAGGGCGCGCAAAAATTGAATACATCAATACCAATGAGGTTTCTATTTACCTGAATGATACCTGTATTGTAAAGGCGGGTAAACGAGCCCTAGATTACACTGAAGATAAGGGACAAAGCGTTATGAAGCAAGATGAGATTCTTGTGCGTATTTGTCTGGCACAGGGTGACTTTTCAGCCGTTATATTGACCTGCGATTTATCGTACGACTACGTTAAAATAAATGCCGAATATCGCTCATAACCGCTTATTGATGACTTAAGTCTATCGTCTAGCATGCTAAAGGTCGCAGTAGGTGTTATTACAAACCAGTTGGGTGAAGTTCTTATCAGTAAACGGGCTGCTCATGTCCATCAAGGTGGTTTATGGGAGTTTCCTGGTGGTAAACTGGAGCCAGAAGAAAGCGGCTATGAGGCCTTGAAAAGAGAGCTTTTTGAAGAACTGAATATATCAATTTCATCTGCCAAACCACTGGTTGAAATACATCACCAGTATGAAGATCTATCTGTTCACCTCGACGTGTATACAGTGGATAATTTCCAGGGCGAGGCTCGGGGAATGGAAAATCAAGCCCTCAACTGGGTTACCGTTGCTGAATTAAAAAACTATTCTTTTCCCACCGCCAACAAAAGGATTATTGAAACCCTTAACTTGCCTCACTTTTACCCTATCGTAGACGAGAGCATTGGAGGCTCTTCGACGATGTTGGCGCATTTAGATGATTTAATTGCTCGTGGCTATACGATGATTCAATGGCGAGCACATTCTTTGAATGTTGAAGATTATACGTCTCTGGCAAAACGGGCGATGCAACTGTGTGAGAAAACAGGCGTGCGTTTATTTCTAAATACAGATATTGATTTAGCGATTGAATTGAACGCTCAGGGCGTTCATTTAAGCGCGCATCATCTAAATACTCCATGCCAGCAAGTACCTGACAGTATTCAGCTAGCCGTGTCGTGCCATACGCTTAAAGAGTTAGAAAGAGCTCATGATATGGGAGCTTTATTTGCATTACTATCGCCTGTTTGCGAAACTAAAAGTCATCCAGACGAGAAGCCCTTGGGTTGGGGCGGTTTAGCTAAATTAGCTGGCCTCTCAGCGATTCCTGTTTATGCCCTGGGTGGAGTGGGTCCAGAGGATATTAAATTGGCTTTGTTAAACGGTGCTCAAGGAATTTCAGGTATCCGCGCTTTTTAGCGCTGTTAGCCTAATGTTGTAAAGGCTGGTCTTCATCTGGTAGGTAGACGTCTTCGCCGGCAATTGCGTGTTGGTCTGAGGCCCAGTCGCCGAGGTCTATCATTTTGCAGCGTTCACTACAAAAAGGCCTGTATATTGAGTCTGGCTCCCAGACAACTTTTTTTTCACAAACGGGGCAATTTACAGATGTACTCATCGTATTAAAGTTGGCAAATATGTAGGGTAAAGTTTACATCCTCAGTTACCTGGGTGGCTCTTTCCGATTCATTTGGCTGCATAAAACGAACGGTGAATCGATGCTTGCCGCCGCTTATTTCAGCGTAATAATCTTTGTCCATCGGAAAAGAAACTCGTAGTAATTGGGAAGCATAGTTAGCGTCCAAATTCTGCTGGTAAAATCCGTCGCAGGCTGTTTTTGTCATGGGCGCCGTGCTAGTGCGAATAAATTGTAACAATAAATTTATAGATTGCAGAATAGGAATTAGATTTTCGCACCAGTTTTTAATTTGTTCTCGCCGCTGTTGCAGTGGCCTATTAAGCCAAAAGTGATAGGAGGGCAGGTCAAAATCGTACGTACCGCCTGGAATACTGCTACGCTGCGCGAGACACTTTAATAGCTCAATTTGCCCTATTTTTTGGTCAGCCCTACCATTAGAAGATAATATATCAAGGCTTAGCTGGTTTAGTTGATCAATACTTTGCTGAAGTTTAGTGCCATCAACGTGAGGGTTTTGAGAAAAAAGAACTAAGCTTTTCGTATGTCGCTCAATTTCTTTGGTAATTTCATTTTTAAGATCACTCCTGCCAACAATAACAAGAATTTCGAGTAGGCAATTTAATTCGGCCCTGTTGTGGTGCTCGTCATCGTGAAGCGAGAAATGGTGCATTTGCTCAAATAAATGCTCCAGCCTTAAAAAGGTACGGATACGTTCACTTAACGGCAATTCGTAGGTTATTGTTTCTGACACGGCCTGAAAGTAATGCGTTAAATGGGGTATTTTGCAGGATATGAGCTGTTTTTGCCAGCGCTCATTTGCATGTAAAAATCATGCAGTTTTTGCACGCGTTTGCCTAGTGTTTTCAGCGTTGTATTATTATTCAAAACATCGTCTGCGTGTTGCAGTCGGAATGAACGGGAACATTGTGTTTTCATGATAGAGCCGATCATTTTATCGTCGAGACCATCCCGAGTCTTTACGCGCTCAATTTGGGTGGTTTCAGGGCAGTCAATAACTAACACTCTGTCTACATTATCTTGATGACTGGTTTCTAATAACAATGGAATGCTTAGAATTCCGTATGGGAAATCAAAATTCTTTAATTGATCGCGCATAGTTTTGTAAATTATGGGATGTAAAATATCTTCTAGCTTTTTTTTCTCAACAGGGTCGTTGAACACAAGTTCGCGCAACCGGCGTCTATCGAGTGTGCCGTCTGAAGTAATAATCTGTTTTCCAAAAGTTTGTTTTAGAAGGATAAGGGCAGGTTGATAAGGTTGAACGACTGCGTGAGCTATTTCGTCAGCGTCTACGATGGGTACGTGATTTTGTTTAAATAAATCGGTTACGGTGGATTTGCCGCAACCAATACCACCCGTTAATCCAATGGTTAACACGGTGGATTACAACCCAACGAACTGAATATACATCGAATTAATATTATCGCCCCATAGCAAGGCAATATAAGCCGCAACTGACAGGTAAGGACCGTATGGGATAGGACTGTTTTTATCAAGCCCCTTACATACCATCATCGTTAATCCGATTACAGCACCAACAAATGCAGATAACATGACCACGAGGGGTAACATTTGCCAACCTAGAAGCGCGCCGATGGCGGCGAGCAACTTGAAATCGCCGTAACCCATGCCTTCCTTGCCAGTAGCGAGTTTAAATAACCAGAATACTGACCATAGACTAAGGTAACCCGCCAAGGCGCCAATTATGGCGGTCGTTGGGTCGACAAAAATATTAAAAAGGCTGATAAACAGAGCAAACCAAAGTAAGGGAAGGGTGATTGAATCGGGCAGTAGTTGCGTGTCAAAGTCGATCAAGGTTAAGCAAATTAATAACCAGGTAAAAATTAAGGCGACGCCTGTTTGAAAAGTGACGCCAAATTGAACCGCGATCATAATAGATAGTACGCAGGTTGCTAACTCAACGACTGGGTATCTAATTGAGATAGAAGACTCACAACTTTTGCATCGCCCTTTTAAAAAAATATAACTCAGGATCGGTATATTTTCGATTGCGCTAATCGGGTGCTGACAAGAGGGGCAGCGTGAACGAGGCGTGGATAGGTTAAATGTTTCAGTAGTTTCAGTAGTCGAATTTTCTTGTTCAAGAAAATTCAGGCAGTCGTTTTGCCAGCTTTTTTGCAACATTACAGGTAGGCGGTATACAACTACGTTCAGGAAGCTACCTACAATTAATCCCAGTATGGCAATAGACAGATAGAAAAATATTGCGCTCTGTTCGAGCGATTGTATAAGACTCATAGGTCGAACGGTCGTTGGTCGGGCGCTAAAATACTGAGCCTAGCATAAATATCGGTAGGTACATGGCGATAATTAAACCACCCACCAGTACGCCTAAGATAGCCATGATAAGAGGTTCGATGAGGCTGGCGAGCGAATCAACCGCGTTATCGACTTCTTCTTCATAAAAGTCGGCGACTTTGCCGAGCATCGTTTCTACGGAGCCCGCTTCTTCACCAATGGCAACCATTTGTACCACCATATGTGGGAATAATTCGACATTTTTCATGGATTGCTGGAGCTGAATGCCCGTTGCAACTTGTTCTCTCATCTGAAGTACCGCTTCAGAATAGACGATATTACCTGTAGCGCCGGAAACTGACTGTAGTGCTTCAACTAAAGGAACCCCGGCGGCAGACATGGTCGATAGCGTTCGAGCAAAACGAGCAATAGCCGCCTTATTCATAATATCGCCAATAATAGGAAGCTTCAGTACGAGGCGATCGATGAAGTGATTAAATTTTCGTGAACGTTTTTTGATTTGCATTAAAGCGAATACGGCAATACCCATGATGCCAAAGACCACCCACCACGATTCTTGCATAAAACGCGATAATTCAACGACCATTTGGGTAAAGGCAGGAAGGTCGGCGCCAAAACCACTAAATAAGCTCTCGAATTGCGGTACTACAAAAATAAGCAAAATGGCCGTGACGATAATAGCTATTACCAGCACCGCTATTGGATAGGTGAGGGCTTTTTTGATTTTGGCTTTTAAGCTCTCGGTTTTTTCCTTATATTCAGCAATTTTATTCAGTAGTTCTTCAAGGATACCAGCGTGTTCGCCGGCTTCAATCAGATTACAAAATAAATCATCAAAATGAAAAGGGAACTTGGCCAGGCTTTCTGTTAGCGTTGAGCCACCCTCAATATTAGTTTTAATAGCGGCTAGCATATCTTGCATGGCGGGTTTTTCGTGT
>JBLIAQ010000056.1:0-10176 GCA_047634535.1 Cycloclasticus sp. | reverse complement strand
TTCTCATGCGGAATAATAACCGTCGTAATACCACCTCTTAATGCGGCTAATAATTTTTCTTTCAAACCACCAATCGGTAGCACTTCACCTCTGAGTGTAATTTCACCCGTCATTGCTACATCAGCTAGCACCGGAATACCCGTTAACGATGAAACCAATGCCGTGCACATGCCGATACCAGCACTCGGGCCATCTTTTGGTGTGGCACCTTCCGGAACGTGTACGTGAATATCCTTTTTTTGGTGGAAATCTGCTTTGATACCCAATGCCAGCGCTCGACTTCTGACGACGGTTAAAGCCGCCTGAATCGACTCTTGCATAACATCACCTAGCTTACCTGTCAGGGTGAGCTTTCCTTTACCCTCAGTAATAGCAGATTCTATTGTAAGCAGTTCACCGCCCACTTCTGTCCAGGCTAAGCCGGTTACCTGACCCACCTGATTGGTTTCTTCGGCTCGACCAAAGTCAAAGCGTCTAACACCTAAAAATTTATTAAGGTTGCGAGACGTCACGGTTATTTTTTTCTTCGGTTTGTTTAACAAAATATCCCGAACTACTTTGCGGCATATTTTTGACATTTCTCTATCAATATTCCTTACGCCTGCTTCACGCGTGTAATAACGTACCGTGTCTCGTATGGCAGATTGATTAATGCTAAGCTCAGCTGGCTTTAAACCATTATTTTTGAGTTGTTTTTCAATTAAATAGTTTTCTGTAATGCTAATTTTTTCATCTTCTGTATAGCCAGACAAGTGAATCACTTCCATTCGATCCAATAACGGACCGGGAATATTCATACTATTGGCGGTAGCAACAAACATTACTTCAGACAGATCAAAATCTACTTCCAGATAATGATCATTAAAGGTGTTGTTTTGTTCAGGGTCTAATACTTCCAACAAAGCTGAAGCTGGGTCCCCTCTGAAATCCATCGCCATTTTGTCAATTTCATCGAGTAAAAATAACGGGTTTTTAGTTCCTACTTTAGAGAGGTTTTGTAAAATTTTACCGGGCATTGAACCAATATACGTTCTTCTATGACCTCTTATTTCAGCTTCATCGCGTACACCACCTAATGACATACGGATAAACTTACGATTTGTTGCGCGGGCAATAGATTGCCCTAATGACGTTTTACCTACGCCGGGAGGCCCCACAAGGCATAAAATGGGCGCTTTCATGTTTTTTACCCGTTGTTGAACGGCTAAATACTCCAGGATGCGTTCTTTAACTTTCTCCAGACCAAAGTGGTCGGCATCCAGTACTTTTTGAGCCGCAGCCAGATCGTGTCTAATTCGGTTACGTTTTTTCCACGGCACGCCGATCATGCAATCAATATAATTCCTGATAACGCTTGCCTCGGCGGACATCGGCGACATCATTTTTAATTTATTTAATTCGGATTCAGCCTTCTCTTTTGCCTCTTTGGACATACCGGCATCAACAATCTTTTTCTCAAGCTCATCCGTTTCGTTAACTACATCGTCCATATCACCCAATTCTTTCTGAATCGCTTTCATTTGTTCGCTTAGGTAATATTCGCGCTGATTTTTTTCCATCTGCTGCTTAACGCGACTACGAATTTGTTTTTCCATCTCAAGAATATCTGCCTCACCTTCCATCAACAACATGAGGTGTTCTAAACGCTCGCGAATATTATTCGTTTCCAGTACTCGCTGCTTATCTTCAACTTTTAAAACCATATGCGCCGACATGGTATCGGCAAGGCGACCAGAATCGTCAATACCAGACAAAGATGTCAGTACTTCAGGCGGGACTTTTTTGTTTAATTTGACGTAATTTTCAAATGTAGCGGTGACCGTTCTCACGAGAACGTCTAACTCCTGATCTTCTAGATCCAGTACATCTTCAAGCAGAGAAACGTCTGCGTCGAATAATTTATCGCTTAAATTAATTTTATCGATTTTTACTCTTTTTTCGCCTTCCACCAGAACCTTTACCGTTCCGTCTGGCAATTTAAGCAATTGTAAGATAGTCGCTAAACTACCTACTTCGTATAAATCATTTTCTTGTGGATCGTCCTGATCTGGGTCTTTTTGTGCAATAAGAACAATTTTTTTATTATCCTTCATCGCCAGTTCAATCGCCTGAATAGACCGATCACGGCCAACGAAAAGCGGTAATACCATATGCGGATAAACAACCACATCCCTTAAGGGAAGCACGGGTAAATTTGTTAAATTTTCTTGCTCACTCATTAGAATACCGCCTTAAAAATAAATTAGGAATTAATAAAGATATTAGGGCACGAATTAGCTTTTACAAGCTTTTAAATAGAAAAAGGCGCTTAAAGCGCCTTTTCGATTAAACAGGCTTATAAGTTAATCAGATGACGCTAATTTTTTTTCATTTTCATAGATGAATAGCGGCTCCGACTCACCCCGAATAACTTTATCATCAATCACAACCTTACATACATTTTCTAATGATGGAAGGTCATACATAGTATCAAGCAAAACGTGCTCGAGAATTGTTCTTAAACCACGCGCTCCGGTCTTACGTAACATGGCTTTTTTTGCCACCGCGCGCAAAGCCTCCTCTCTAAACTCTAAAATTACGCCTTCCATTTCAAACAGACTCGCGTATTGTTTAGTTAGTGCATTTTTTGGCTCACTCAAAATTTCGATAAGTGCGTCCTCATCTAACTCTTCAAGTGTAGCAACAACCGGCAAACGGCCAACAAATTCAGGAATAAGGCCGTATTTCACTAAATCTTCTGGCTCAACGTCCTGTAAAACGTCGCCTACCGACGGCACATTTTCAGAACTGATCACTTCTGCAGAAAAACCAATACTTGCATTTTTTTGTGAGCGATCTTGAATTACTTTATCCAAACCAGCAAAAGCACCGCCTACAATAAATAAAATATTGGCTGTATTAACCTGCAAAAACTCCTGTTGCGGATGTTTTCTACCGCCTTGAGGTGGTACAGACGCAACGGTTCCTTCGATCAGTTTTAATAATGCCTGCTGCACCCCTTCTCCAGAAACGTCACGCGTTAACGAGGGGTTATCTGATTTACGCGAAATCTTATCGATTTCATCTATGTATACAATGCCGCTTTCAGCTTTCTCAACGTCAAAATCACACTTTTGCAAGATTTTCTGGATGATGTTCTCAACGTCTTCACCCACGTAACCGGCTTCTGTCAGCGTGGTAGCATCAGCAATGGTGAAGGGCACGTTTAGTGTTCTAGCCAGCGTTTCGGCCAATAATGTTTTACCTGTACCTGTAGGACCAATTAATAGTACATTACTTTTAGCCAGCTCAACGTCTTCGTCACCTTTACGCGCATTGATACGCTTGTAGTGGTTATAAACGGCAACTGATAATATTTTTTTTGCCTGCTGCTGGCCAATAACGTATTTATCTAACGACGCTTTAATTTCGGCGGGTTTAGGTAGCTCTCCCTCAGCAGCGGAGGTCTGACTTTCTTCTAACTCTTCTTTAATGATGTCGTTACAAAGCTCTACGCATTCGTCACAAACAAAAACAGATGGCCCAGCGATCAGTTTTCTGACTTCGTGCTGATTTTTGCCACAAAATGAGCAAATTAATACTTTGCTATCACTTCCATTATCATCATCTTTATTGGACATACTTACCTCATTTCTTTAGCGCCGTTGCTCTATTATCGACAAATTAGACCCTTCAATACCTTAGTAGTATGGTACAGAATTTATATCTGTCTAGTCAAAAGAGGCTTATTTTGTTGACTCTTCGGAAATACGTTGACTCAATACTCGATCAATCAAACCGTATTCAACCGATTTTTCCCCGTCCATAAAATTATCTCTATCGGTATCACCTTCAATTACTTTCAAGGGTTGGCCGGTATGATGCGCCATAATTTTATTGAGTTTATCTCGAATATTTAAAATTTCTTTTGCGTGTATATCAAAATCTGACGCCTGACCCTGAAAACCACCGAGCGGCTGATGAATCATCATTCTTGAGTGTGGCAAAGCAAAACGCTTACCTGCTGCGCCGCCTGTTAGTAGTAGCGCACCCATGCTGGCTGCCTGGCCTAAACACATGGTGCTAACATCTGGTTTAATAAACTGCATGGTATCGTAAATAGACATACCAGCTGTCACCGAACCACCAGGAGAGTTTATATATAAATGAATATCTTTATCCGGATTTTCGGACTCTAAAAACAGCATCTGGGCCACGACAAGATTTGCCATATGATCTTCTACCTGGCCGACTAAAAAAATGACTCGTTCTTTTAGTAAGCGTGAGTAAATGTCGTATGACCTTTCTCCACGTGCCGTTTGTTCAACCACCATTGGAACCAAACCAAGTGCTACTGCCTCAGGTGAGTTTTGCATATTATTATCCTTTATGTAGTGTTAGCTTGTTGCTTTCGCTGGACTCATTAACTCTTCAAAACTTAGTGCTGTTTCCGTTATTTGGGCTCTTTCCAATACCCAGTCAACCAGTTGATCTTCTAAAACCACGCTTTCAATTTTAGTACGCTCCTGGGGGTTAGCCTTATACCAGTCAATTACTTCTGTTGGATCCTGATAGGTCTGGGCAAACTCTTCGATGCGCTGCTGAACTTTTTCTTCATCAGCCTTGATATCATTTTGTTTAATGACTTCTGACAGCAGTAAACCTAACTTAACTCGTTTGATTGCTTGTGCTTCAAACAGTTCTTTAGGTAGCTCGGGTTCATTACGCTGAACTTGTTGCGTTTTTTCTTTTAGCGACGCGATCATTTGGTTGATTTCATTATCAACTAATGCCGTTGGCACAGACACAGTATTATTTTCGACGATCGCATCCATTACAACTTGCTTGCGCTTAGAGGCTAAAGCTCGATCAAGCTCAAGGCTCATGTTTTTTGTCAGGTCTGCCCTGAAGTCTGCCATATCACCACTTGGTACGCCAAACTCCTTAATAAACTCTTCGGTTACTTCTGGAAGCTCACTGGCTTCCACTTTTTCAACTTCAACGTCAAAGTGACCCGTTTGACCAGCAAAATCTGGCTGCTGATAATCTTCAGGGAAGGTTACATCAAATGATAGTTTTTCACCTTTTTTAACACCCATCAACTTATCTTCAAAACCAGGAATCATATTGCCTGAACCTAGTTCTACAGGAAAATCTTTAATGGGTTCTTCAGAAATCGGTTTATCGTTGACGTTTCCTTCAAAGTTAATCGTTACACGATGTCCTTTTTTGGCCTTCACCTTAACTTCATTCCAGATAGATTTTTGTGTGCGAAGCTTATCCACCATATTGTCGATATCTGATTCGGCAATTACAGCGACTGGACTATTAAGCTTCAGCTTTTCTACTGGGTTGATGGTAATTTCAGGGTATATTTCAAAACTGGCTGAAAACTCGTAACCATCGGTTTTGTCTTCGTTTGGAGTAATCACCGGTGGCCCGACGGGGTTCAGCTTTTCTTCCATAAGGGCTTTGTAGAAGTAGTTTTGAGTCAGCTCTGATAAGGACTCAGCCTTAATCCCGGCACCAAACTTCTTTTTGATAACGCTCATTGGTACTTTGCCGTTTCTAAACCCATCTATACGAGCAGTACGTTTAACTTCATCATAGCGTTTGCTGATGGCTGCATCGACCTCCTCTTGTGGGATCAAAATCGTTAATGTTCGTTTAATATCGGAATTAGATTCAACAGAAACCTGCATAGTTATTCTCTTGTTTTATTTAGTGAAGATTTTTTTCAAAATTTTATGATGGTGCGAAAGGAGAGACTCGAACTCTCACATCTTACGATACTGGAACCTAAATCCAGCGCGTCTACCAATTCCGCCACTTTCGCAATTTGTGTTGGTAATAATGTGCGGTATCATACCTACTCTTGGATCAAGATTGCACCTCTTTTTGAGACAATTTCCCTAAAAGCTAATAATTTGTATGAAAGCATCTGTATTTTTTATTTTTTACTTCCTACTCGCTTCAGCTATAGCTGCTGTAATAACGTACCCTTTATTTCATCTTATTGATAACGACTCTTTTCGTTTCGAAAGCTGGGTCACCCGATCCGCCCTTTTATTTCTCATTGTTGGCATAGCACCCTGTGCTAAATATTTTGACCTGTCGCTTAACTCTATTGGCTACAGCGCCTCTTTTAAGTCTGCTTGCAAACAAATTGCTAAAGGCTTTGTTATTGGCCTTTTTATTCTAAGTATCGTTATTTCTGTTTTGCTTCTGCTCGATATACGCGTGAATGTAAACCCGGAAGGTTTTAACGCTTTTTTTGCTTTAAAAGCATTATTAGCGGGCCTTCTTATTGCCTTAATTGAAGAAACTTTATTCAGAGGTTTGTTTTTTAAACTAGCCCAACGCTGGCATAACGCATTTGCCGCCGTCTTTATCAGTAGTTTTTTCTACGCTATCCTTCATTTTATTAAACCTGTAAAGCATATAGACCAGGCAGCATTAAATTT
Organism: Cycloclasticus sp.; assembly: GCA_047634535.1. Classification (GTDB taxonomy): domain Bacteria; phylum Pseudomonadota; class Gammaproteobacteria; order Methylococcales; family Cycloclasticaceae; genus Cycloclasticus. The sequence continues at coordinate 3,733 of JBLIAQ010000056.1, read as the reverse complement.
TTTCAGTGGATTTGAGGTCGTGGTCAACGCTTTTTCAGGTTTAGCCTTAATACAAATAGATGACTTTCTCGCCCTACTTTCAGTTGGCATACTACTGGCCCTTGTTAGGCTGAAAACCAACAGTCTATTGTATTGCATTGGTCTTCATGCCAGTTGGGTATTTCTTTTAAAAACCACTAAACAGTTAACAGACAGCAATCCGCACTCGGACTGGTCTTTTTTAACTGGCGGCTATGACGGCATTATTGGTTTATTGAGCTTTGCCTGGTTATCGTTGTTATCTATCGCATACGTGATCTACATCAACAACAAGCCAACACCATCGCCCATATAATTATCGTCACCTTGACATCCATTATTTATAGATTAGAATGGGAATCATTATCATTAAGATTTAAGAATGCATGTCATTTGAGACGCCCGTTATAAACAGCACCACATTGGCCGATATTAATATCGGCCAAAAAGCGATGCTGTGTAAAAACACGATGGACTATACGCTTGAAAAAAAATTGTTGGCGCTTGGTTTTTCCAGATTAATCCCGCTGCAGGTTACTCAAAAAAGAAAGGGCGGTCTGGTAGTGAGCATTGGCAATGCACGCATTGCATTGAACCAGGCCTTAGCACAACAAGTGATGATCACCCCCTATGACTAAACAGTGCTGCGAGACCGGCTCACCTATAGCGCTTGCAAACAAGCGCCCTGTTATCGCCGTTATCGGCAATCCAAACTGTGGCAAGTCAACCTTATTTAATGCCATAACCGGTATCAAACAAAAAACTGGTAACTGGCCAGGGGTTACCGTCGAACGACGCGAAGGACTGGCTAAGGTGCAGCAACAAGAAGTTGTACTGGTGGATTTGCCTGGCGTTTATGCGCTCGATAGCGACCGAGAAGCGCTGGATGAACAAATCGCGCGACAGTATATTTTATCAGGCCAGGCCGATGCTCTGCTTATTGTTGCTGATGCTGCCAACCTTGAACGTAGCCTGTTTTTAACCAGCCAACTATTAGAAGCCGGCATTCCCTCTGTATTAGCGCTAAATATGATGGATGTCGCCAACGCCAGAGGCATGGAGATAAACATCGACGCCTTAACAGTGGCACTTGGCTGTCCCGTTATTCCTATCATGGCTCGGCAAAAGAAAGGCCTTGACGTTTTATTAAACGAGCTCATCAAGGCGCTGCAAAATAAGACCCGACACCACCTTAGCATTAATTATCCAGAGCTTATCCAGTCGGCTATTCCAAACATAATGGCGACCCTAACTGATGAGCGGCCGTCGCATTTTATCCAGCAATGGCACGCACTACAGTGCCTGGAAAATCACTTTTCCCCTTCTACCACAGAACAAACAAAAGTCGTTTGTCGGCAGTTGCAAGCCGATATTAAAGAACAGACTGACGAAGACCCAGACACCCTGATTGCCGCCAGCCGATATGAGTTTGCGCACCAATTAGCCACACAGGTTGTTACACAATCTCAACGCCAGGAGCAAACGTGGTCAGACCGTGTAGATAAAATCGTTCTGAGTGATTATTTAGGCCTGCCCGTGTTCTTTCTCGCCATCTATCTAATGTTCAGCATTACCATTAATTTTGGTGGCGCGTTGATTGATTTTTTTGATATCACTGCTGGCGCACTTTTTGTCGATGGGTTGAAAATTCAATTACAACACCTGGGCTTACCAAGTTGGTTTCAAGTACTATTCGCGGATGGCCTCGGCGGTGGCATTCAAGTAGTAGCTACCTTTATTCCCATTATCGCGACCCTGTATTTTTGTTTATCGATTCTTGAAGATTCAGGTTATATGGCCCGTGCGGCCTTTGTGATGGACCGTTTTATGCGGAAACTAGGTCTTCCTGGCAAAGCCTTTGTACCGTTGATTGTCGGCTTCGGCTGTAACGTACCGTCTATTATGGCGACACGCACCTTAGAAAAACAACGCGACCGCATTATGACAGTGATGATGGCGCCCTTTATGTCTTGCGGGGCGCGTTTATCCGTGTACGCCCTGTTTGCCGCGGCTTTCTTCCCTCAATCTGGGCAAAACATCGTTTTCTTGCTATATGTAGTCGGTATTGGCGCCGCTATCTTCACCGCTTTATTACTTAAAAAAACGGTTCTCGAAGGTGAATCAGATATTTTTTTAATCGAATTACCGCCCTATCATCGACCTGCTCTTAAAAGCTTACTGGTTCACACCTGGGAACGCCTGAAAGGTTTTGTATTAGAAGCCGGCAAGTTTATCGTCATGATGGTCATGGTGATTAACATCCTTAATTCAATCGGTACCGACGGCAGCTTCGGTAACGAAAATAGCGCTAAATCAGTTTTAAGTGAAATGAGCAAAACCTTTACCCCTGCCTTTGAACCGATGGGGGTTAAAGCAGACAACTGGCCTGCGATCGTTGGTATCTTCAGCGGTTTACTGGCCAAAGAAGTTGTGGTCGGTACGCTTGATGCCGTGTATTCGAATTTAGAAGGACAAGCCGCAGCTAACGATGCAAACTTCAGCCTTTATAATAAGTTTTCTGAGGCATTAACAGTTACTCAGGAAAACCTGAGTGACGCCTTCTTGAATATGGGTGACCCACTCGGTTTGCGCGCCTTAGATGCCAGCGGCGATACACAACTGGCCGCCGCAGAGCAAGATGTTAGTCACGCGCTATTTGGAACCTTAGTAAAATACTTTGACGGCAAAATAGGCGCATTTAGCTACTTATTATTTATTTTGCTATACGTCCCTTGCGTTGCCGCACTGGCTGCCGTTAAACGCGAAACCGGAACGCGCTGGGCGCTATTTTCAATATTTTGGAGCTTATACCTCGCCTATAGCTTAGCTACTTCGTTTTATCAAATAGCCACGTTTAACCAACACCCTATACAATCGGTGATCTGGCTTAGCATCTTTACTGGCGGTTTTTTTATCATCTGGCTAACACTACGGCAACTGGGACAACAATTACTTGCTGTCAACTTCAACACAACTAAAAACGCATGATATTACTGGATATTAAAAACCATTTAAAACAAGCTCGAAGCGCGCCCGTTCGCGATATAGCCCTGCACTTTAAGCTAACTGAAGACGACGCTAGATCAATGCTCGACCATTGGGTGCGAAAGGGACAAGCTATTAAGCAACCAGTAGGAACCCTGTGTCAGGGCGGCTGTAATAGCTGCGCACCTAATACAATTGAAATTTACCAATGGCTGGAAGCTGACGCCTAGGTATTTCAGCCGCATATTACGAATAGCGATGCCCATCAGCCGGTATTACGCATTCCCGTTGCAATCGCATTAATACTTCTTAATAAAGGATCTAACGACTGCTCACGAACGTCTTCTGCTAGCTGGTCATTACGATAATTTTTCAACAACATCAATTGAATATGGTTAAGCGGATCTAAGTATGCGTTTCGTCGACTAATCGAAAGGTTCAACAGTTTATTTTCTGCCAGCAGCTCATCTGATTGTGCGACTTTTAAAATCCAGTAAATACTTCGTTCACATTCTGCCTTGATGGTGTCGAATAGCTGTTGCGATTGCTTATTTTTAACCAATTGGGCATATTCGGCGGCAATTGACATATCCGCTTTAAATAAGGCCATTTGACTATTATTAAGTAACACACGAAAAAAAGGCCATTCTTGATACAACCGCTGTAAAACCACTAAGTTTTCTGGCTGTTTATGACAGAAATCTTCAAGCGCCTTACCTAGCCCGTACCA
>JBLIAQ010000055.1:0-10199 GCA_047634535.1 Cycloclasticus sp. | reverse complement strand
GCCGAAGCTGAAAAGGCCGAAGCTGAAAAGGCCGAAGCTGAAAAGGCCGAAGCTGAAAAGGCCGAAGCTGAAAGAATCGAAGCTGAAAGAATCGAAGCTGAAAGAATCGAAGCTGAAAGAATCGAAGCTGAAAGAGTCGAAGCTGAAAGAGTCGAAGCTGAAAAGCTCCAAGCTGAAAACGAAATACCTTGCCAGAATGCCCCGATTTGGGCTGGGCGAAAATTTAAGGCAATAGTGGGTGTCGTTAATAACGTTAAATTGGCCATCCCAGTCAGCCTTTGCGCTGAAAAAATAGCGTTTACAAACGATTTGAAGGAAGTAAAAGGTCAATTGGACTGGGTGCTGGGTGTGAAATTAATCGATAAAAATTTTATTGCCGTTGTTGATGTTGGCAGTTTATTATTAAATCAAGCTGTACGTGACGTCATCGGCAAACCTTATAAAGAAATTGTATTATTAAAAAATAGCCGCTGGGGTCTTGCGTTTGATTCTGTTTCGGAAGAAATAGAAATAAACAAGACCGACGTTAAATGGCGAGAAGAGTCCTCGGGGCGACCATGGCTATGTGGCTTTATGTCTGAGCAACAGTTAGCGGTGGTAGATCCTGCTATGATGTTTATTGAAGACAAATAAAGCCACTAGAGTTATTAATTTAAAGAGACATGAAATGAGTTCAAACCAAGAAGAACACAGGGATGTTGAAGATCCCGTTACTCAGTGGCTAACCTTCGTACTCGGTGGTGAAAAGTACGCAGTAAAAGTAATTCAGGTGCAAGAGGTGCTGCGATATACATCTATAGCGCCTGTGCCCGGTGCACCTCAAGAAGTATTAGGCATTATCAACTTGCGCGGTAATGTAGTCACCGTTGTCGATGCGAGGAAAAAATTTGGTATGCCATCTAAAGTGGTTAATGACTCTTCTCGCATTATGATGATGGACGTTCAAGGGCATATTATCGGCGTATTGGTGGATACCGTAACAGAAGTCATAGACCTGAAGGATAATGAAATAGAATCTACGCCTGATGTGAGTAATTCGGCGTCATCAATATTCATTCTAGGCATTGCAAATATAGATGATGTATTACATATTTTAGTTAGTTTGGATAAGCTATTAAACGAGGAAGATCTGGCCTTACTTGCTAAGTAAGTGATGTGAGTTTTTCTGTTAGGGGGTAAGCCTTTATGGTTAGTATCACTAAAATAACGCCAACCAGGCGTGTACTGCCCAATAAATCAGGAAACAAAAATAATACTAATAAGCGGCGTGACTTACCGTTCGAACGTCCTGAGTCAAAAGATAAAAAAATTGATGACGTATTGCCTGTCAAACATATAGACGAAAGGATCTGATGGAATTATATCTATTGCTACTCACCGCTTTCTTAGTTACGGCTATTGTCGCGTCGTTATTAATATTCAAGCAGCAGCGCTTAATTAAACATTTAGAAAAGAAAGTAAACGAAATAAGTAAAAAATTTAATGCCATTCAACAAGATATCTCAGCGTTATGCGCGAGTGGTTTGGGTATTGATGAACGGGTTAGTGGTACTGAACGTCGCTTGCGGGGTTTCATAGGGCGCCTTGAAGAGCTAGAAGAGAGTGATTCGTTTGAACACCTGCAAGAGTTTCAGAGTGCTATTGAGCTGGCGAAAAAAGGCGCTGAAGCCGAAGAAATCGTTGAAAAGTGCCATTTAACGGTTGATGAGGCCGAGCTATTGATCAGATTACATAGAGCCTAATGGTCGCTCGGCTCAAAACCGTCGGGTATTTTGTCGGATAATAAATAAGCAAAAGCAATTACTTCGGCCACTGCAAGGTATAGTGCTTCGGGTATCTCATCGCCTAAGGGTATGCTGCTCAATAACTTCACTAATTCTGGGTTTGTATCTAAAGGAACGTTGTTTTCGCGTGCTAATTCAATAATTTCCAGAGCGAGATCGCCCCTGCCTTTTGCCGTTACAGTAGGTGCGCTATCACCGTCATACTTTAATGCGACAGCTATATCGGGCGGATTAATAACTTCTTTCATCATGCCTTCTCGTTTAAAATAGCGCTAGAGGGCTTTATGTCCTGTAAGTTAGGCCCCGGCCCCGCTAATACCTTTATCTTATCGGGGTTTAAATTTGCCCGCTTAAGTCGCTCTCTTAACAGCCCTAAGTGTTCAAGAATTAGTGCGTTTGTATTGCTATTTTCGGCCCAAAAACTTGAATTTACCTGATTTTGTAGCAGGGTTAATTTGTTTTTAATTAATCCAAGTTTAGGCGGTGTCATTTCAAGTGAAACGGTCCACTGTTGCTCTGCTTGAGAGCGGTTTTTTTTCATAACTTCTTTTTCAATGTTTAAAAAAATTGATTCGGTTGTTTGATTATTGAAAAAAGGGACTTCTAGTTGCCAGTTTTGGCGTGTCGAAACGTTTTCCTGGTTAGAACTTGCCAACTGATGCAATGTTATTTTTGATAAAGCACCTTCCGTTTTGCTTATTAAGTCCCTCAATTGATTATCTAAGGTTTGAGCAATAACATGAGGTGCTGCTGTTTGTCCAGGTGTTTGCACTAATGGAGCCTGTGTTTTAACTGAGGACAGAGGTGTTGCTTGTTGCTGATTGTTTTGGGTTTGTTGAGAAGTGGATGCTACCTGCCTGGGCCAGGACTTCAACATTTCAATAAGTCTTATCAAATTTGCTTTAAGGTCAATACCGGTGACAGCGGTACCAGCTAGTTGAGTTGCTTTTGATAAAACAGGGTTATCGAGTGGTTGATTGCTGAAGACAGGTTTGTTGACTTGTCTGGCATTGTCAGCGATAACCGCCAAGTGCATTTTTGCATCGTTGAGAACCTGTTGTAATTTGGGCTCTAAAAAAATACCAGAGTTCTGTATGGCGGTTCTAAGTACATTGGGGCTACTAATATTTTCTTTATTAATTAATGGTTGAAGTAACGTCGCCGTTAATGTTTTTAGCGCAGCCAAATGCGGCGTTAGAGGTGATTGTTGAGATGCTGTCTGATTAGATGAAAGTTTATTAATGCTCGTTAGAATGGCGTTAAGGGGCTGTTGAAATTCATTTATTGGGGTTTGCTTGGGCAGCAATTGACGCAGAGTAGAGTTGACGAGGTCCACGGGTTGCGCTGGCGTGGGTACTTTGAGTATGAGCTCCCCCGCTGACTTTTCAACTAAGACCTTTAATGTTTGCCCGACATTAACTGGGACGTCACTTTTAGCCTGTAGCAGCTGATTGCCTAAACGAATAACAATCTGATTTTTTTCAGGTAGTTGTTCAACTACTTTGGCATAAACTGTCTGACCAGTTTGAAGTTTATCAACAGTTAGGTTTGTTTTGCCGGCCCCGAGAATTTGATTAATTTGATTGTCTGGAATTTCCAAAGGGTTATTGCAGAATTAGTTAAAAAGCTGCTTAATATTGGCGAGCTCCTCCGGAGCGCTGACGAATACATCCAGAGAGTCATTAGGGTCTTTTAGTAGTTTTGTTAGCCTGGTATAAGCAGGCACGCTCGAGGGTTCTGGGTAATCGTTCTTTTGGGGCGTGTTTCTAAAATTTAACAGTTGGGCGACGATAATCAGATCAACGTAATTAGCGGGTTGATCCGTGGTTCTTTCCCAATTTTCAGCATCGATGGCTACTTCTATGAAATCTTCTGTGAAATTCCACTTTTCTAGCACCATTTTCCCAATGATAGGCGTTAATTTTTCGAGCGTTTGCTCCACTTCTTTAATATTGTTCATTAAATTAGGGTGCTGATCGGCGTGTGTAAGAATAGGAATAGCACCAATGTCGTGAACCAGTCCGATCAGCATTGCTTTATCCGCATCAAAACCTTTAAGTTTTTTCGCCATAACGGCGCTTATGCCAGCAACATCTCGGCTGTGAAGCCAAAGTTTCGCAATTAAATTTTTGATATCTTTGGTTTTGGCATTAAAAACCATTCGCATGGTAAAACTGGTAATGAGGTTGCCAATGGCCTTTAATCCAAGACGGGTAATGGCGGGTGGTAAGGATTCAATTTTTTCACGAGCCCGGTACAAAGGACTATTGGCGACTTTAATTAGCTGAGCCGTGATGGCGGGATCTTGTTGAGCTATTTTGGCGATATTATCGGATGAAATATCGGGGTCAGATATCGCTTTTTGAACCTTGAAAGCCATCTCAGGAATCGATGGTAACTCCAGTTTACCGGCCTGCATTTCTATAGTGACCTCATAATACAGCTGGTTATAGAGCAGTGAGTCTTCTTGCTCATCTAGTATGCCGATATCAGCGTTATCGGAGCTCGTTGGCTGCTCGGAAGTTAAATCATTTAGTGTGGCTTTGTTAATAGATAAAACCGTTAGTGGTTCAAGCGCAATTGTAGTGGCCCTGTGCGGTGTGTAGTTATCAATAGGGAAACGAGCCTCCACTTGTCCGCCCTCTATAATGCGTTCATTATGTTTATCAAGCGTTAAGCGAATCTTCCCCTCTAACAGATAAATTTGTCGGTCATCTGTGCTACCAGCCGAAAATAGCACGGTTTGAGCAGGTACTTCCTCGGTTTTCAAAGTATCTTGAAGGTGTTGCTTTATATTGTCAGGAAAGTTTCTGATCGGGAATAGCGCGTTAATTTCTTCGTTAGTTAAGTTTCTAATAGACATTTTTTTATTATTTATGTGTTTCTAATTTAAGTTAAAATTATAGTTGCTGAGAAATGAGTTAGTTAACAGAAACAAATATAGCCGCTTATTAACCTTTATGACAATAAAATCGCAAAAAATAAACACAATCAAAGGGCTAATTGCAGATGGTACTCGCTTATTTGACAACGAATCGCTTTATTATGGGCACGGTACAGATAATTCTGCCGATGAAGCGGCTTATATTGTCCTAACGGTGGCTAAGAAACTGCCACTTGATGATAACGTGGTGCTAGAGGAGAAAGTAGATGAATCGATGGCAAAAGAAATTTTAGCTCTTTTCCAGCGGCGAATTAAAGAAAAAATCCCTGCCGCTTATTTAATCGGAGAAGCCTGGTTTGCTGGCGTGCCTTTTTATGTCAATGAGCACGTTTTAGTGCCGCGTTCTCCCTTTGCCGAATTGATTGCTGATCAATTTTCACCCTGGGTTAGTGTTGAAAAAACACAACGAATTTTGGATATGTGTACGGGCAGTGGTTGTATTGGTATTGCTTGCGCGATGGCTTTTCCTCATTCAACAGTCGATCTGATCGACGTTTGCGAATCTGCTTTGTGTGTGGCCGACAAAAATATTATTAAACATCATCTTGAGGCAAGAATATCGACCATTAAATCAAACTTATTTGATGACTTAATGGGTAAAAAATATGATTTAATTGTGAGCAACCCACCCTATGTTGGGCACGAAGAGTTGGCCATATTACCCGATGAATTTTACAAAGAACCACAAATCGGCCTGGATGGTGGTGTAACGGGTCTAGACCTGGTAGATAAAATCTTATTACAAGCATCCGAACATCTAAATGATGGCGGTGTTTTATACGTAGAAGTGGGTAATACCGACGAAGCATTGCAACAGTGCTATCCAACGATACCTTTTTTATGGCAAGAATTTGACTACGGTGGACACGGTGTTTTCATGATAACTAAAGATCAATTACTGGAATATAAACACCTGTTTCAGGCTAAACTAAACTGATTGAGTAAAGGCTAAATACGAGTATGTCTGGAAATACCATTGGAAAAATTTTTACGGTCACCAGTTTTGGTGAAAGTCATGGGCCTGCTATTGGTTGTATTGTCGATGGTTGTCCCCCAGGGTTAGAGCTGTGTGAAGCAGACCTTCAAGGTGACCTTGACCTAAGAAAACCTGGTACTTCACGACATACAACGCAAAGACGTGAAGCGGATGAGGTTAAGATTTTATCGGGTGTGTTTGAAGGAAAAACCACCGGGACCCCGATTGGTTTATTGATAGAAAATACCGATCAGCGCTCTAAAGATTATTCGAATATCAAGGATACCTTTCGCCCCGGGCACGCAGATTACAGTTACCATCAAAAATATGGTTTTCGTGATTACCGTGGAGGCGGGCGATCATCTGCTCGTGAAACGGCTATGCGCGTCGCGGCAGGCGGCATTGCGAAGAAGTATTTGCGAGAAACCCTGGGTATAGAAATTAAAGGGTACCTGGCTCAATTGGGACCGATTAAAATTAATCCCGTTGACCTAACTGTGCGGCATCAAAATCCCTTCTTTTGCCCTGATCCAGATAAAGTGCCTGAGCTGGAAGCCTATATGGATGCGTTACGAAAATCGGGTGACTCGGTGGGTGCGCGGATTAATGTCTTCGCAACAGGTGTACCTGTCGGCTTAGGTGAGCCAATTTTTGACCGACTTGATGCTGAAATAGCGTATGCGTTAATGAGTATTAACGCGGTTAAAGGTGTAGAAGTTGGAGGCGGTTTCGATTGTGTGGAAGCTCTAGGCACAGAGTTTCGTGATGAAATGACGCCGGATGGTTTTTTAAGTAACCACGCGGGTGGTATTTTAGGCGGCATATCAACGGGGCAGACGATTTCGGCGAGTATTGCGCTCAAGCCAACCTCTAGCTTACGTTTAGCTGGAAAATCGATCGACACTAGCGGGCAGGCTATAGAAGTAGTTACAAAAGGCCGCCACGATCCCTGTGTGGGCATTCGTGCGACGCCAATTGCCGAAGCGATGTTGGCGATTGTTTTAATGGATCACTTTCTCAGGCATAGGGGGCAAAACGCTGACGTTAGGTCTACGGTGCCGAATATTCCAGCTGGAGAAGATTGAGTTGTTCAGGTAGTTGGCTTAATTATTTTTACTAAAAAACTGATTTTTTGAATAATCAAAAATTGCCATATTGGCGATTATCAAGCGTCTATTTCTTTTACTTTGCATCGCTCGGTGCACTAATGCCCTATTTTGGATTGTACTTATATTCAACGGGCTTTTCGGCGGTTCAAGTTGGAATCGTGTTTGCTCTTATGCAGGGGACAAGATTGGTCTCGCCCGCCATGTTAGCCTGGCTTTCTAGTCACTTTGACGACAGAATGAGGCTGATTCAATACGCCGCGTTAATGACCACCCTGGCTTTTAGTGTGTTGCTGTTCAGACAAGACTTTATCACTGTATTACACGTGACATTCTGGTTTAGCTTTTTTTTGAATGCGCTGCTGCCGCAATTTGAATCGATTACATTAACAAAACTTGGAAAGGATACCCACGCCTACAGTGGAATACGCCTGTGGGGATCGGTTGGTTTTATCGTGACCGTAGTTGGGATAGGCTATATTCTTGATAATACGGCGCTCATTAACTGGCCCTGGTTGGTTTTTGTGTGTTTGGCGGCAATTTTTTTATCTAGTCTGCTGCTACACGAAAAAGGTAGGCGCAAACATCCCAGGGGTAAGTACCCTATTCAATTGATTATCATGAAAAAAAATGTACTGGCTTTATTTGCCGTCATTTTTCTGGTCCAGGCTTCACATGGGCCGTATTACGCTTTCTTCTCTATTTTGCTTGATAAATTAAATTACAGCGAAACGCAAATTGGTCAATTTTGGGCATTAGGTGTTATCGCTGAAATCGTTTTGTTTCTAACCATAAAACACGTGTTTAAACGAGTTTCTTTACGTTTTGTATTACTACTTAGTATTTTTCTCACTATTATCAGATGGTTTATGCTCGCCTGGTTACCAGAAAGCCTGATTGTTTTACTATTAATACAGACACTTCATGCGGCATCTTTTGGTTCCTTCCATGTTGTTTGTATTCAATTAATACACGATTATTTCCGAGGGCCAAATCAGGACAAAGGTCAGGCATTATTTAGCAGCGTGGGTTATGGTGCGGGCGGAATGATGGGCGGCTTAATGGCGGGTTTATTATGGGACCAACTGGGTGAATTATGGGTGTTTGGCGGCGCGTCATTATTATGCGCCCTTGCATTATGCATCGCATGGTTGTGGGTTGAAACAAAAAAGGATGATCACTTACTGGTTTCAGCAGATGTAACAGGCCCGATGTGAGTTCCTGTTTAGTGCGTATTATTTTTGAATCTAACTAATAGAGTATAAAAAGGAGCCATATAGGGCGATTTTTGTTCAAATGATTTAAGATGCGTGTGTGTTAAAAACTACTGAATAGCTATTATGCAACCCGTAAACTCTAAAAAATTAACCGTAGGTATTTCCTCAATGGCCTTGTTTGATTTAGTAGAATCAAACAAGATTTTCGAGACAGAGGGTAAAGAAGCTTATTGTAAGTATCAGATAGCTAGAGAAGATGAAACCTTAGATCCTGGTGTCGCCTACCCGCTGGTTAAAAAACTGCTGGGTTTAAATCGACGCTTACCTGAATCCATGGTCGAGGTTATTTTGTTGTCAAGAAATAGTGCTGACACTGGGCTTAGGGTTTTCAATTCTATTCGAGAGCACGATTTAGATATTAAACGCGCAGCTTTTACTAGCGGGCAAACACCGTTCGCTTATATATCAGCGTTCGAAGTGGACCTTTTTCTTTCCACCTCACCTGAAGATGTGCGTAAAGCACTGGATGCGGGTTACGCAGGCGCAACTATTTTATCGGGCAGAGGAAGTGGTTCTGCAAATGATCAATTGCGCATCGCGTTCGATGGCGATGCCGTGATATTTTCAGATGAGTCTGAACGTATTTATAAAGAAAAAGGTTTAGATGCGTTTACTGAAAATGAACAGCAGACTGCAAAAAAGCCAATGTCTGGCGGCCCATTTAAATCATTTCTATCAGCGCTTCACAATATTCAAAGCCATTTTAACGAGGAGTCATCACCCGTTCGGACGGCATTGGTAACGGCGCGTTCAGCGCCAGCACACGAAAGGGTCGTTCGAACCCTACGGTCCTGGGATATCAGAATTGATGAAGCATTATTTTTAGGAGGCTTGCAAAAAGGTGAATTTTTGAAGTCTTTCGGTGCGGATATTTTCTTTGACGACCAGACGGCGCATTGCGAATCAGCCAATGAACACGTTGCCACTGGGCACGTGCCTCATGGCGTCGCTAACGAAGACTAGTGGCTGAGGTCAAAGTCAAAGCGCATAGTGTCTGCGGGTTCTTGTAAGAAATAACCCTGAACGGCATCGATACCTAAATTCCATAAAAGCGCCAATGTATTCGCATTTTCTACGGATTTAGCGATAGTTTTAACCTGGTTTCGTTTGGTCACGTCGATAATGTTTTTGATGATTTGTTGTGATTCGGTATTATTTAAAAGGTTCTGGCTAAAAGTGCCGTCAAGTTTCAAGTAATCCACTGAGTATTCTTTAAGCATGTTGTCGGTGATTTGACTAAAGCCAATTTGATCAAAGGCAATTTGGCAACCACATTCTTTTTTTACAACTGTAATGAAATTCTTTAGCACGGTTGGCTCTATTTTTACATCAGTAAAATTAATTTGGAAAACTAATAAACTTGCGTCGATGTTAGCGAGCCTTACTTCTTTTACCAGCGTTTCAATAAATGCTTCATTTCGATAGGTAACGTTTGATAAAGTGATAAAAAACTTCCTTTTAACACCGTGGCGAGCCGCTTCTTTCATTTGCCCCAAGGTATTTATAAGAACCCATTCGTCAAGGTTGCTGATCAACCCGGTTTTTTCGGCGGTCAGGATGAAGTTATCGGGTGGGATATGGGCGTTATTTGCATCTAGAATGCGCAACAGAACGGCATAATTTTCTATGTGCTTTTCAGAAAGGTCTACGATAGGCTGGTACAAGGTTTGAAAACGCTCATTTTCGATAGCTGATTGTATTAACTGGGTGTTTTTTTCTTCATCAATGATAACGGTTAAAGGTGTCGACACGGAGTCAAAAACGTGTATTTGATTTCCTCCTCGTGAGCTAGCTTTGTCGCAAGCTTTATCGGCCTGGGCAATAAGTTGTTCGGGCGATGTTACTCTAGTGCCAATGAACCCAGCCCCAATGCTTAATGATAACCTGATGTATTGGTGGTCATTGCCAAATAGCGTTCCATCGACTTCTGTTAATATTTTTTGGCAGTTTAATAAAAATGCTGAACGACTTAAGTGGTTTGAAAACAAGGTGAACACGGCATCGCTATAACGAGCGAGAATATCATTTCTAGAGCAAAACTTAGTAATAATGTGAACAATGGTGCGAAGGATATCTTCGACATAATCGATGCTATGTACATCGCGAGCACTT
>JBLIAQ010000054.1:0-10250 GCA_047634535.1 Cycloclasticus sp. | reverse complement strand
GTGATCAGGTACGACTATTGGTCACCGATATGGATTCAACTCTGATCTCAATTGAGTGCATCGACGAAATTGCCGATATGCAGGGAATAAAAGCGCAAGTATCGGCGATTACCGAAGCGGCGATGCGCGGTGAATTGGATTTTGCAGCATCGCTAACGCAACGCGTCGCGCTCTTAAAAGGCCTGTCAGAGAGCAGCCTGCAACGCGTATACAATGAACGCTTAAGATTGAACCCGGGGGCGGAAAAATTGATTGCCTACCTAAAGCAATCTTCGGTTAAGCTGGCGTTGGTATCCGGTGGTTTTACCTTTTTTACCGAGCAATTAAAACAGCGGCTGGGACTGGATTACACCCTGGCCAATACGCTGGAAATCCGTGATGGCGTTTTAACGGGCAGGGTAGAAGGCGATATTATTGGCGCGCAGGCTAAAGCTGATTTATTACTTCAACTATCGTATGAGCTGTCACTCGAAAAACATCAGGTGATAGCGATGGGTGATGGCGCGAATGATTTATTGATGCTGGAACAGGCTGGTTTAAGCGTGGCTTATCACGCAAAGCCCACGGTACAGGCGCAAACGGCTATTCAGTTGAACCACTCAGGCTTAGACGCCGTTATTGATTTATTGAAAGCCTAATAAGCCTGATGACTATGCGCCAACCCCTGCTATCTGTACAAGGACTTAAAACTCAATTCAATCAAAGCGCTGAGCCAGTTCGTGCGGTCGATGGAGTGAGCTTTGATATTGCAGAAGGCGAAACCTTTGCCCTGGTCGGCGAGTCGGGTTGTGGCAAGTCGGTGTTGGCCCTCTCAGTGCTGCGTTTGCTGGCAGCTAACGCAGAGATTACCGCAGGTAAGGTCATATACCGTGGTACCGACTTATTACGCATACCTGAAAAACAGATGCGCGGTGTGCGTGGTGTTCGTATTTCGATGATTTTTCAAGATCCGATGGCCTCGCTCAATCCGGTAATGAGTATGGGTGATCAAATTGCAGAAGCCGTGCTATTACATAAAGATCAGTCGGCCGCGAACGTTAAAGAAACAGTGATTAAATTGATCAAACAGGTGGGTATACCGGATGCAGAAGACCGTTACTCGACGTTCCCACACCAATTATCCGGTGGTATGAGGCAGCGGGTTATGATCGCAATGGCGTTAGCAAACGAGCCCGATTTATTGATCGCAGATGAACCGACAACTGCATTAGATGTGACTATTCAGGCTCAAATTTTAGAATTATTGAGAGACTTGCAGCGCGAAACGGGTATGTCTTTATGGATCATTAGCCACGACTTAGGCATCGTCTCGGATATTGCCGATACAGTGGCCGTGATGTACGCCGGCCAGCTGGTTGAAGTGGCGACACGGGACGATTTTTTTAATAAGCCAGCGCACCCGTACAGTCAACGCTTATTCGATGCATTGCCTAAAATGGATAAACGCAACGAAGCATTAATCACCTTGCCGGGCGCCGTTCCAAACCTAACACGAACGTTTACTGGCTGCCGTTTTGCCGAACGTTGTGACTATCAGCAGGATCGATGTAACACAAGCAAGGAGATTGATTGGCATCAGCTGGACGATAAGCATAAAGCGCGGTGTTTACGCGTTGGTGAAATGCTACAGTCAAAACCGCACACGCTTTTGACTGCGGTTAATCAACCTGAGGCAAGCGCTAATGAATCGCTGCAGGTTAAGAATTTAAAGATTCACTTCCCGATTAAAAAGGGTTTATTAAAGCGAACGGTTGGCAGCGTTAAGGCGGTCGATGACGTCAGCTTTGAGCTAGTTGCGGGCGGTACTACGGCGCTGGTTGGTGAATCTGGTTGCGGCAAGACGACTTTGGGGAAAGGTTTATTAAAATTATTGCCGATCACCTCCGGAACAATACACTATAAGGGGCATAACCTGGTCGAACTGTCCGAACAGGCATTTCGCCCGTACCGCGAGCAATTACAAATTATTTTCCAGGACCCTTTTTCTTCCATGAATCCACGAATGCTAGTGGGGGATATCATAGAAGAGGGCATAAGGGCGTTAAACTCGAGCCTCAGCGATCAGGACGTGGCGCAACGATGCGAAGGCTTGCTGGAGAAAGTCGGGTTGGGTGCAGATGTACGGTTACGTTACCCGCATGAATTTTCGGGTGGCCAGCGCCAGCGCCTTTGTATCGCGCGCGCGTTGGCGGTTAATCCCTCCGTTATTGTTTGCGATGAACCGACCAGTGCACTCGATGTATCGGTTCAAGCGCAGGTATTAAACTTACTAAAAAGTTTACAAAACGAGCACGGCCTCAGTTACTTATTTATCACGCACGATTTATCGGTGGTATCTTATTTAGCGGATACCATTGCCGTGATGTATTTAGGACGTATCGTTGAATATGGCTCGGTAGACGAGGTATTGAATAATCCAGCCCACCCTTATACCAAAGCTCTGATCGCCTCGGTTCCACAATGGGATAAGACGTTAGAGAAAAAAGTGATTAAGTTGCAGGATAATATGCCGTCACCTGCAAACCCACCGAAAGGCTGCCACTTCCACCCGCGGTGTCCAGAAGTGATGGCAGATTGCGGTCAAAAGATACCAGATAAGGTCGATTTAAGTGGCACGCATAGTGTCACTTGTCTTTTATTTAAGAACGCGTAACGTCAACAATAATTTTAAGCCGTTGTCCGGGTTTTAAATACTTATTGTTCAGCGTATTCCACTCTTTCAACTCGTTAATACTCACCTTAAACCGCCTGGAAATAAGGTATAAGGAATCACCATTTTTTACCGTGTAGCTGATGGTCTGATTTTTACGCGCGGGCGTTACTGGTGATGCAGCGTTTGTAGAGCCTACGGTCTGCCAGATAGTTAATTTTTGGCTGGGTTTTATGGTGTCGCCAGGTGCCATCGCATTCCATTTGGCGAGTTGTCGAACAGACACCTTATGCTGCCGAGCGATAGTCCAAAAGGAATCGCCCTTTTTAACGCGGTAATGCAGGCGTTTGCCAGGCCTGTTCGAGCCAACAATAGCTTTTTTACGCATGGTTTGGCTATGCGTATAGAGCGAACTGTCTATGCTCGCGCTAGGGATCAATAAATATTTACCAGCCCTTATGGCGTGACCTGTAACGTGGTTGGTCTGTTTTATCAGCGCAACGGAGGTGCGGTATTGCTTAGCAATATGGCTGAGCGTTTCACCCTTTTTTATTTTATGGCGTCGCCATCTTAGACGTTGCTCGTCGGGTAGTTGTGCAATGCTTTGTTTAAAACGCTCAGACTTTTCGATGGGTATTAATAAATAATGCGGTCCTTGTGGGTCGGTTGCCCACTGGTTAAAGGCGGGGTTTAGTTCATATAATTCATCAATTTCAATCTCAGCGAGCTCGGTTGCCTTCGCTAAATCGATTTGTTTAACGACGTTAATCTTCTCAAAATACGGTGCGTTGGGTATTTCTAATAAGTCGATATTGTATTGTTCGGCGTGCGATAAAATGTGAGTAATGGCGATGAGTTTAGGCACATATCGCAGCGTTTCTTTACGAAGTTTTAACGACCAGAAATCTGATTTTTTTCCAGAACGCCGGTTTTTTTTAATCGCTTTGGATATATTGCCACCGCCAGCATTGTAGGCGGCCAAGGCTAAAAACCAGTCTCCATTAAAGCGCGTGGATAATTTGTCCATATAATCTAGTGCCGCGTGAGTAGACGCGTACACATCGCGCCTGCCGTCATACCACCAGGTTTGTTTTAAACCATAATAACGGCCGGTAGATGGGATGAATTGCCAAAGGCCAGACGCTCTACCGTGAGAGTAGGCAAACGGTCTAAAAGCACTTTCAATAACCGGTAACAGGGCGAGTTCGCCTGGTAACTGACGCTTTTCGATTTCATCAACAATAAAGTAGAGATAAGGCGCCGCATTTTTTTGTACGCGCGCCAGATATTCTGGATGTTTGAGGTACCAGTCAATTTCGGACTGGACTCGCTCGTTCTCTACAGCGGGAAATTGATACAAGGCAAGTAACCGTTGCCACAAACCTTCGGCAGACTGAGTCGGGCTAGATCTGGCTGAGGTATTTTCAATTATTGCAAGGCTTGAATCGCTGACAAGCTCAGGTTCAAATTCAGTTTGATTGTCGGGCCTAGCTTGTTCTAATGTACAAGAAACCAACAGCAAGAAGCTAACAAATAAAAGAAACTTAATCATTTTATTTGTGATTAAATATTGCATTAAGAGGAATTGATAGTGAAGTTAATTGATCTGATGATTATAGTTTGTTTAAACAATGTCGCATAAGAAAAGTTCACCTTTAAAGTCCCCGACTGGACTTCGTCGTTGGTTCAAAACACCAATTGGTGAAATCTACCGACGCGCAGAATCCACGCTATTGAGTCAAAAATTGAGTGAAAACTTTCGCGCTGAAGTATTACAGTTAGATTTTGTTGGCTGGGAAGACGAGTTTCATGAAGCGATGCGTTTTGCGCATTATACGATTCTAGATAAGCAAACCAGTGGTAAGACAAAATATACCCGTGTAGTAGGGGAAGCGGATAGCTTGCCCATTGATACGCATAGCGTGGATATTGTCATCATGCCGCATACGCTCGAATTTGAAGACAATCCACACCAGGTTTTACGTGAGGTAAATCGAACTTTAAAGCCCGAAGGCATCATATTATTGATGGGTTTTAATCCTTGGTCGCTTTGGCATTTGCCGCGGTTTTTACCTAAAGCCTGGCAAAAAACGCCATGGAATGGACGTTTTATTAGTCGATACAGGGTGATTGATTGGCTCAAATTGCTGAATTTTGATATCGAGGTCAGTCAAGGTTGCTGTTTATTCCCCTTAGTTAAAAACCAAAAAAAACAACAGAAGCAAAAGATAATTGAGAAAATGGCCGCCAGGCTACCTTTTATACCCGCGGTTTATTTTGTAATGGGAGTAAAACGCGTGTCTGGTGGCACAGCCGTTTTTCATTTCAAGAACTTAAAAAACCGATTTATTTCACCTTTAGCGGAGCCCGCAGTTAAAACCATTTATGTTGAAAAAAAACGTGCAAATATACACTGACGGAGCGTGCCGAGGAAACCCTGGCATTGGCGGTTGGGGAGCGACATTAAGCTACAACGGTACGCTTAAAGAGATTTATGGCGGCGAGCAGGATACAACCAATAACCGGATGGAAATGATGGCCGTTATTCAGGCGCTCAGCTTATTAAAGAAGCCCTGTGTCGTTACCTTGAACAGTGATTCCAAATACGTGCTCCAGGGTATCAACGACTGGATGCCCAACTGGAAAAAAAGAAACTGGAAAACGACCGCTAAACAACCGGTTAAAAATGTAGACCTATGGAAACAAATAGACCAGTTAGCCCAACCTCACGAAATTAAATGGGTTTGGGTTAAAGGTCATAGTGGCAATGCAGGTAACGATCGGGCCGATGAGTTAGCTAACCTGGGTATAGATTCGTTATGAGACAAATCGTATTGGATACGGAAACAACCGGATTAGAACCTAAGCAGGGACATCGGATTATTGAGGTGGGTTGCGTCGAACTCATTAACCGCCGTCTGACCGGCAATAACTTCCATTTTTACCTCAATCCGCAGCGCGATATTGATGAAGGGGCCGTTGCCGTGCACGGTATCACTAGTGAGTTCCTTGCCGATAAGCCCCTGTTTGAAAATATTGCCGAAGATCTGTTTAGTTATTTAAAAGACGCAGAAGTGGTTATTCATAATGCGGCCTTTGACGTCGGTTTTATCAATCACGAGTTTCGTTTGATGGGGTCAGAGCACACAGATATGGCATCGTGGTGCGAAGTGACGGACTCACTTTATATGGCCAGAAAAATGTTCCCCGGCCAGCGCAATAGTCTGGATGCGCTGTGTAAACGATTTGAAATTGACAATAGTCAGCGTCAATTACACGGTGCCCTATTGGACGCCGAAATACTCGCCGACGTCTATTTAATGATGACAGGTGGGCAGAATTCTTTATTTGTAGAAGACAGTGCGGCGAGTGTTGAGTTTGAACAAAAAACGTTCGACGTAAATAGAGCTAAATTAACCGTCATTAAGGCGAATAGTGAAGAAATAGAGCAGCACCATCAACGCCTGGAAGCGATAAAAAAAGTAGCGGGTGGGCGTTGCGTTTGGGGCAATAGCAATAAAACAATTGAACAAACTAACTAAGGTAGAGGGATTGAATGAACACTAATATAAATAAAACATTGCTGGTGCTTTTGTTTTTGACGCTGGCAATGCCAGCGATAAGCGTTGCCGTTGATATAAAAACGACGCTAACAAATAAGGACCTTGATAAGAAAAAACAGTCAGAATCCAATAAATACCTAACGGCTAAGCAAGCGTACGAGGTCGTTACAAAAAATCCCAGTGAGGTATTGTTTATTGACGTAAGAACGCCATCAGAAATTGAATTTGTCGGTTGGACGCCGCTGGTTGACGCGGTCATTCCTTATATGAACAACGACTTTGACGAATGGGATGAAAAGAATAGTCGCTATACGAAGGTCATCAATGGTGACTTCCCTATCGTTTTTGAAGATCTTGTAGCTGCAAAAGGAATAAATAAAAACAGCCCAATCATCTTTATTTGTCGTGCGGGTACGCGTAGTTCAAGAGCAGCCAGCTTAGCCACTAAATTAGGTTATACCCAGGCTTATACGGTAATAGACGGTTTTGAAGGGGATAAAGAGAAAACAGGGCCAAATAAAGGGCATCGCACCGTTAACGGCTGGAAAAATAGTCAGCTGCCATGGAGCTATGAAGTAGATGGTCTAAGGATATTGGTTAATCAATAATATGATTATACAAATTTCTTCTGTACGAATAAAACAATAACGTTAGCAGCTCGCTCATATTTCCTCACCAGAAGGTGATTTAACAAAACGGTTGAGCCAAATGTTTGGTAAAATGCCCTTTTTTTAAACGCGGTAATTAGTCATGACAGTTCGAACTCGTTTTGCCCCTAGCCCCACGGGTTATTTACACGTAGGCGGCGCGAGAACCGCGTTGTTTTCCTGGCTTTTTGCAAAAAAAATGCAGGGTCAATTTATTTTACGAATTGAAGATACCGATCGCGAGCGCTCGACAGAAGAATCCGTCCAGGCTATTTTTGATGGTATGCAATGGTTAGGCTTAAGCCACGACGAAGGACCGTTTTTTCAAACGGATAGCTTTTCACGCTATGCAGAGGTTATTCAACAATTGATCGAACAGGGTGACGCTTATCACTGTTACTGCTCGGTAGAAGAAGTAGAAGCCGTCCGAGAGCAGCAACGCGCGAATAAACAAAAGCCGCGCTACAACGGTCGTTGTCGTCATCGTACAGATGTGCCTGAAGGCGTGAAGCCCGTTGTACGCTTTAAAAACCCGGAGCAAGGTGTTGTCGCATTCAATGACCTCGTACGTGGAAAAATAACGATCAGTAATGACGAATTGGATGACCTAGTTATTGCCCGTTCTGATGGTACGCCAACGTATAATTTGACAGTGGTGATCGATGACTTAGATATGAAGATGACGCATATCATTCGTGGTGACGACCATATCAACAATACCCCGCGGCAAATTAATATCATGAAAGCCTTAGGAGGGGAGATTCCTCTGTTTGCGCACGTACCGATGATTTTGGGAGACGACGGTGCGCGTTTGTCAAAACGGCACGGCGCGGTAAGCGTGATGCAGTATCGCGATGAGGGTTTTTTACCCGAAGCATTGTTGAATTACCTCGTACGGCTCGGCTGGTCGCACGGCGATCAGGAAATTTTCAGCCGAGATGAAATGATTGAATTATTTGATATTAAAGACGTCAATAGAACCGCCTCGGCCTTTAATACCGAGAAACTGCTTTGGATCAATCAGCAATATATTATGAACAGCCCGCCGCAACGTTTAGTTGAACCGTTAACGGAGCAATTAAAAATGCTGGCTTGTGACGTAGAAAATGGCCCCGATTTACTTGAGTTGGTTAAAACTCAACAAGAACGTGCAAAAACGTTAAAAGAAATGGCCGAAAAAAGTCTGCTTTTTTATCAGGATTATGACGAATTTGAAGAAAAAGCCGCAAAAAAGAATTTAAATCAAGCTGCGCTAGAACCCTTGCAAATAATGTTGGGAAAAATTGAACAATTAAACGATTGGTCGAAAGAGCCCTTGCACCAGGTGGTGTTAGATACTGCAGAAGCGCTAGAGTTAAAGTTGGGTAAAGTAGCGCAGCCATTACGCGTTGCCTTATCCGGCACCTCGGCTTCCCCTGCTATCGACGCAACGTTATTTTTAATGGGTAAAGCACGTTGCCTTAAAAATATCAAAAAAGCTATTGATTACATAAAGTTGGCTTAGAAAAAAGTTTGTGAATGCGTTTGGGCTACAGCCTTATCAGCACAAAAGTTAAAATTCATCGCTAACTAGGCTAGACACTCAAGGCATCATTCAGTACAATTCGCGTCCTGCCGAGAGGGGCCATAGCTCAGCTGGGAGAGCGCAACACTGGCAGTGTTGAGGTCAGCGGTTCGATCCCGCTTGGCTCCACCAATTTTGGTGATAAAGTGATTTAGACGATTCATTTTTGTTAGATAAGAAATTAGTCCCCATCGTCTAGAGGCCTAGGACACCGCCCTTTCACGGCGGTAACAGGGGTTCGAACCCCCTTGGGGACGCCATATAAAATAACCACTTACAGTAATGTGAGTGGTTTTTTTATGCCCGCATGAAATATCTGGAAAACGGCAGCTGCAAAAAATATTATTGGAGTGACAGCCTGTTTTTAATAACTACCTGTAGTTTTTCTCTAGCTCGCCCAGGAAGTTAAATAACAATAAAATCAGTTGAGTAATGAGTAAAAAAAATAAACTCAACTAGACTCTAGATATAGAAAACTATTTAAAAAATATTGTTCATCATTATGGCGAAAGCTAACTATATAAATTTATTGGGCTGGAATAAATGAAAAAGTTAAAAAACAAAAAATACATGATGCTGTTAACGCTCGGTTTGATACCTGCAATAAGTGCTGCAACCGTATCTGCTGATGAGTTATTAGACCTATCGTTTGAGGAGTTACTAAATGTCGAAATTAGTTCGGCCTCTAAGTATTTGCAAACGGTGAAAGCAGCGCCTTCAGCGGTTAAAGTGATTACTTCAGCGGATATTAGGCGTTATGGCTGGCGGAATTTGGATCAGGCCTTGGCTACCTTGCCTGGGCTTTCATTCAGTAGTGACGGCAGCTATAGCTACCTAGGAGCGCGTGGTTTATCCATTCCCGGTGACTATAATACGCGGGTGCTTCTATTGGTTGACGGGGTGCCGTTTAATGATGCTATCTACGGTCAGGCAACAATCGAAAATAGCTTCCCTATTGATTTATCGTTAATTGATAAAATCGAATACGTCCCGGGCCCCGGCTCTGCTATTTATGGTTCCCACGCGATGTTTGGCGTGATTAACGTGTTTACCAAGACGGGTTCTGGCCAAACTCATCACGTTGAGCTGGCGGCCGATGCAGACACCGAACAGCGTAAAACACTCAGATTTAATTACTCAAATGAATTTGCTAACGGCGCGAATGTTCTGCTGGCAGGTAAAAGAATGCGCCGTTCTGGGCAAGACAGTAATTACCCCGAAGGCGTGGTTAATGAATTAACCGATGCCGATGGTGAGATAATTACTAGCGGCAAGGTAAATGACCGCGATAAGGCGGACGATAAAGAGTTATTTGCAAAACTATCCGCTGGTGATCTGACCCTAACATTTTTTCACGGTGACAGAACAAGCGAACCTTCGGTTCCCTTGTATTGGACCAATTTTAACGACGATGGCCTGTTTAATCGTGATCGTTATACCAACCTTGGTGCCAGTTATAACGCGCAATTAAGTGAGGGTGTCGAGTGGTTTAATAGCATTAATTATCAAGACAGTTATTATACCGGCGAGTTTCCGTACAGCTATGGAGAAGATGAAGATAATCCCAGAGTTGTTAACCGCGACGAAACAGAAGCGCACCGATGGATTGTCGAGTCACGATTAACGTTCACTAACTGGCAAGACCATGTTGTTGTCGCAGGTATGGAAGCGCGTAAAGAAGGTAAAACACGAGTCACTAATTTTGATTTGGGTGATGGTGAAGCCGACTATGAGTACTTTGCTCATAATGTCAAAGATCACTCCTTGGCCTTCTACCTACAAGACGATTGGCAGTTTGCTGAGTCTTGGCGCTTAAATGTGGGCGC
>JBLIAQ010000053.1:0-10274 GCA_047634535.1 Cycloclasticus sp. | reverse complement strand
GCTTAGTAATAGCCCTGAAGGATAAGATGAGGCAATTGGCTAAAGCTGCCATTATTAGCTCTTCCGGTGACCATTGATCGCCGGGGCCGCCAAATCCCACGGGTGCGGCTACTTGTAAATGGGGTAAGTGGTCTGCCTGAGCCATTAGTGTATTATCCGGCTTGCCTGCGACGGTTACTTTATATTGATGGGGTAAAGCACTCATTGATTTAGATCCTTTAATGGTTGTTAAATTGGGGGTCGATGACTTACTGAAATAACCAAGATTTAAGCGTACGTGCGACAAAATAAATAGGTCGGCCGGCTTGATTTTCGAGGCTTCCGCAAAGGCGCTTATTTGTAAATGTGTTAACGCGTTATAATGAAAAAGGGTTTAATTTAACTGTTTCATACGTCTGGTTATGATAAAGGAGTAATTATTATGAATAATTTATCTGGAAAGCACGGGTTAGTGGGGCAGACAGAAAAGCCAGACCTAAAAAGTAGGGCCTATCGACAGCTGCACGATACGCTAGGTAAAGAAGTGATCCAGACAGTGATCAATAGCTTTTATGATCGTATTAAGGAACATCCAAGTCTAGGCAGTTACTTTTCAGCGGTTAAAGACTGGGATGAGCTCAAGGCCAGAATTGGCCATTTTTGGTGGATTGACTTAGGCGGCGAGCGTTATCGTGAAGATATCTATAACCCTCATGCAGTGCACCGCTATTTAAAAATCCCGCCCATACTTATCGATGACTGGTTGCTTTTATTCTCCACAAACCTTCACGAACACCTGCCGAAGGAGCTGGCTGCTATTTGGTTTGCCCGTGCGACTAAAATGGCAGAGTGGATACGTACAGATTTACAGCAGCATAAAAAATAACTGGGCGGGCTTTTGTTAGCGATATAGCCACTCTTTCAATACCCGTGTTATTGCTGGCATCACAAGGTACGTCATCAGTAATACTTGCCCTATGACCATCACTGCAAGCTTCAATATGAAAGGCAAAACGTTTAGCCAAGGTCCAAAAATAAGGTTTATAACAACCAATAAAGAAAAAACAACCACGATTAATATCAGCGCCATTTTATGACGGTTGGGCGTGGCAGATGCAGGTATCTCAGGTAAGGTGAACCAAAACTCAAGCCCCGACACCTTTTTAATCTCGGTATCGCCTTCAATAAGATTTTTTTCGCTTAATTCATTAAGAAATCGCTGCCTTTCGGCCGAGTCTTCCCATGCTTTTTGCCGAGCGTAGCTACTAAAGCCAACGATTAACACGTACTCACCGCCGGTTTTGGTAGAAGGTTTCAGGACATGAACGCCTTGATGACCAGGAAAGTGAGTGGCGACTTCTGAAATACGGTGTAACCAGTTCTCGTATTGCGTTTCGGCGCCGGGGCGCACTTTTCGCGCGATGGAAACGGTAACAGGTGTATCAGGTGCGTCGCTCACGACTAAGAGATCCGTTGCCAGATAGATAGTTGACTAAAGCTATGCTGGAATTTTCGAGCGGTATCGCGGATAACAAAGGGAACGTCTACTGGTTCATTCAGTAATTGGAAGTGCTCGCCTAAATGGTCTTTTAAGCCATCTAATGTGGAGTACGGTTCGCCGTCTTTACGAATCCCACCGAGCCAGTTTTCTTTTGGCGTAAATTCTTCCAGCCAGGTGTAGGGTGATGCGATGGCCAAGACCCCGCCGACGTTAATTCTATGGCGGATATCAGTTAGAAAAACCGCAGGTGAACGCAATCGATCGATGAGGTTAATCGCTAATACCAGGTCGTAATGGTTGAACTGTGGTTTTAAATTAGTCGCGTCGCCCTGAAAAAACTCGATCTTTTGCTGGTTTTTATTTAAGCCCAAGGACTCGAGTTGTTGCTCGTGATAGGAAACAATCTCGCCTTCTTCGGTGAGTTCATAATTAATTTTTCCTTTCTGTTGCATCTGGTGGGCCATGCGAATAAAGCGGGCAGAAAAATCGATACCGGTGACGGCGTCAAAGTGTTGCGCCAGCTCAAAAGATGCACGACCAACCGCGCAACCTAAATCGAGCGCACGAACGGTTGGCTTATTTTGCAGTTTTTCCATGCACAGTCTAACGCAATGGGCAGACAGGTCTTCTACGTCAAAATAGCGAGGGCCGTAGTGAAAGTGACAGTATTGTGAGACGGCGGTATCGGTTTCATACATAGCGGTTGGTTTTTCCATTGGTTGCGTTGATTCAACGTAGCGGAACCCCGCGTGTTGATAAAAGTGGCGTCTAAAAGCGTAGCGTGCGTGCTTGGTAGCCTCGTTACCCGTTGATATCCAGCAGCCACCCTTGATCAGGTTATGCTGTGTATCGAAGGTAGGCGTTGAAAAATCATCGTATAAGGGGTGTACTTCAAAACCATCAAAGCCGCTAATCGGCGTTTCTGTCCATTGCCAGGCGTTACCGATCAGATCATGAAACTCACCGAACGAAAAGTGATCGACCGGGCAGGCAGACGCCCAGTGCTCAAGGTTGATATTGCCAGGTGCTCGGTCCCATTCGGGTTGGTCGGGAATGTCGTGTAATTGGTGCAAGTGGTGCCATTGCTCTTCGGTGGGTAGCCGAATCGACTTGCCGGTTTTTGCACTTTTCCAATTACAAAAGGCCTTGGCTTCCAGGTAATTAACTTCTACCGGCCAGTTCCAGGGCATTTCTTGCTCGTCGAGCAGGGTGCGTAGAACGTAGCGGTCATCTTTTTTTATCCAAAACAAGGGCTGTTCAGGTTTTTTGTATTGCACCCATTTCCAGCCTTCATCGGTCCAATATTTTTGTTGCTGATAACCGTTATCTTTAACAAAGGTCAGAAATTCAGCGTTAGACACGAGGTATTTACTGGCAGAGAATTCGTCTACGCTGGCCTTTTTTTCTCCGTATTCGTTGTCCCAGCCGTACGTCGGATGGTTGCGCTCTTTGCCTAATGTCACCTGCCCGCTTGCAACGCCCAGCAACTGGTTTTCCGGCGCTTCACCAACGTGAGGGCATACCGCCCATGAGTTGTGCTGCCGAAGGTTCTCCAGTGGCATTTGGCGGATGATCGCCGACGAGGTTTCTATATGAATTCGTTGGTGTTCAATACCCATTAAAATGGGCCAAAATGGACTGTCCCAGTTGATGGGTAACTCAAGTGGAAGCGAGGTAATGAGCGAGTCAATTAAGGTAAAGACAGCTTGCCTATATTCACGAACCTGCTCAATGTTTGGCCAGTCGTAATTCCCTTCGTTCAGATCATCCCACGACATTTCATCGACACCGACCGCGAAAATGGACTCAAAACGAGGGTTGATACGTTGATGAATTAATGAAGCGAGGGTCAGTTTATTAACGAAAAAAGTGGCGGTATGGCCGTAATAAAAAACCAGTGGGTGTCGAAGTGATTCGGCTCTAAGGTAAAAGGCCTCTTCATTGTTAATTACTTCGTACAGCTGTTCCTCAAGCAGAAACGTTTTATGCAGATAGTCGCGAATTTCTTGTCTTTTTTGTTCGACCGTACCACTATCAAGCAACACGGTTCGGGTGTTTTTGGGGTCGCCTATCGCTTCCCTGACTATGGATGACATTTAGATTCCATTTTTTTATGTTCGATTAGTCTATATCTGACCCTGTCAAAAGCAAAGTTATTGCAGGCTTTTTTTGTTTAATGTTGAGCGATATCAATTTTTATAAATAACGCTGGGTAACCAGGTGGCCAGGTCTGGCCAAACAGCCAGCACACCCAGCAAGCACAACTGGATTAATATAAAGGGAATAACGCCTTTGTAAATTTGCGTAGTGCGGATGCTAGCGGGTGCCACACCGCGTAAATAAAATAAGGCAAAACCAAATGGCGGCGTTAAAAAGGAGGTTTGTAGGTTCAGTGCAATCATAATGCCCAGCCATATTGGGTCAACGCCCATGGCCAATAAAATGGGCGCTACAATCGGCACCACGACGAAAGTTATTTCGATAAAATCCAGCACAAAACCGAGTAAAAACATCGCTAACATCACGGCTAACATCGCGCCGAAAACGCCGCCGGGCAAGTCGGATAACAACTCTTCGATTAAAATGTCGCCGCCAAAACCTCTAAAAACCAGTGAAAATAACGACGCGCCAATAAGAATAAAAAACACCATACTGGTGACCTGAGTGGTGTCGCGCGACACTTCGCGCAAGCGCTTAAGGCTCAATTGTTTTTTGCAGTAGGCGATCACCATGGCGCCCATTGCACCTACCGAGGCGGCCTCTGTTGGGGTGGCAATGCCAGCGATAATGGAGCCCAGAACGGCAATAATTAAAACAAGCGGAGGGAATAGGTTTTTTGCTAGCTCTATAAACAGGTGCGTATCGCTTTTTCTGGCGGGCAAAGCAGGGCAGGCAGCAGGCTTTAGAAAAGCCACGCCAGCCAGATACAGCATATACAGTAGAACTAAAATGAGCCCGGGAATCAACGCGCCAGCGAACAAATCACCGACCGAGACGGTATCGGGCGAAAAAATGCCCATATCGAGTTGCGCCTGCTGATAAGCGGATGAAATAACGTCGCCCAGCAACACTAATACGATGGAGGGCGGAATGATTTGCCCCAAAGTGCCCGAGGCGCAAATAGTGCCACAGGCTAGAGCCGGATCATATTGCCGGTTTAGCATGGTCGGTAAAGACAACAGCCCCATCGTTACTACCGTAGCGCCAACGATACCGGTACTGGCGGCCATCAACATACCCACCAAAATAACGGAAAACCCGAGTCCGCCTGGCAGCGTGCCAAATAATTTGGACATGTTTTCGAGTAAACCCTCGGCTATTTTTGATTTTTCTAGCATCACGCCCATAAAAACGAAAAGCGGTACCGCAATCAGGGTGTCATTTTCTATAATGCCAAATAAACGATTCGGCAGCGCCTCTAAAAAAGCAGAATCAAACAGCCCATAATACTCGCCAGCAAAGGCGAATATTATGGCGGTACCTGCGAGGCTAATAGCGACCGGGTAGCCCATCAATAAAACGATGAACACGGCGCCGAACATCCATAGCGCGATACTACCGTCCATTAGAGTCCTTCTCCGTCAATACGCAAACAGCTTTCATGGCCTCTGATAGCCCCTGTAGAAATAACAGCGTGGCCATAAAGGGGATCAGCGATTTTAGTAAAAACACACCGTCAATTCCTCCCGCCTCTCTTGATCCCTCGTAATAAGACCAGGAAGTGGACACGTAATCCCAGCTGATATAAGCGATGAAAGTACAAACGGGTAGCAATAATAGTAGCGAGCCTATCAAATTGACCAACGCCTGGCCTTTTGGCCCCCACCGTTGATATAAAATATCCACGCGCACGTGACCATTTGTTTTTAAGGTATGCGCGATAGCCAGCATAAACACGAGG
The DNA here is from genome assembly GCA_047634535.1 of Cycloclasticus sp. Lineage (GTDB taxonomy): Bacteria > Pseudomonadota > Gammaproteobacteria > Methylococcales > Cycloclasticaceae > Cycloclasticus. Next base: position 4,893 of record JBLIAQ010000053.1, on the reverse strand, counting down.
CCGTGCATATAAGTGATGGATTCTTGCAGCGCGATAGAGCCGAGGTTAAAGCCATAGCGTAATACAACAATACTAAACATAATAATGACCATGGCTGCCGTTAACCAGGCAACGCAGTTAGAAATGGTTTGGTTAATGGCATCAATAGCGCCGATGAGTTTTTTCAACATGGCGAAAATTAATTTAAGCGATAATTATCTGGAAAATTTCGTCGGGCTAATACAATGCGCTTCATCGCGTCAGGATCTTTTAGGTGAGTCATTTCGCCTTCCTTGGGGAAGTGTACATCGCGCAGCCTGGATAGCCAGAAGCGAAACGCGGCGGCCCTTATAACCAATGGCCAATACTCGACTTCTGTTTCGGTGAGCGGCCTGATGCCTTGATAGGCCTGCATGAAGGCTTCAAACTTTTCTTTTTCCAGTACGCCGTCGTCGTCGACGCACCAGTCATTCACCGCCACGGCGATATCGTAGGTCAAAAAATCGTTGCAGGCGTAATAAAAGTCGATGATGCCAGATAATTGATCGCCATCGAACAAGGCATTATCCCTGAATAGGTCGGCGTGAATAACGCTCTTAGGTAAGTCCAATGCACTATAGCCAGTCTGGAAGGCGAGTTCATCACGCATAATGCCAGCTGATTGTTCATCGACCAGGGGTATTAGTAATTCAGCGGCCTGTATGCGCCAGTTTGCACCACGGCTGTTTTCACGATGAATGTCGAGTTCTAAACTGGCCAGATGCATTTGTGCCATGGATTTGCCGATAGTGGCGCATTGTGTTGAGTTAGGTGACTCGATATCACCGCCGGCTAGTTTTTCAACCAGAACAGCCGGTTTGCCATTTAAACTGGATAGAAAGCTGCCGTGTTTATTGCTAATCGGGCGGGCACTTGGTACGCCATTGTCGTACACAAAGGCCATAACGGTCAAGAAATAGGGCAGTTCCTCTGCTTTCAGTTCTTCAAAGAGCGTCAGCACGTAATCGCCGTTGCTGGTGCTGACGAAATAATTAGTGTTTTCGATGCCAGAGCTAATGCCTTGAAAAGAGACCAGAGCTCCCAGCGAATAACTTTTTAAATGATCAACTAGTTGGGCACGTTCAACGACCGTGTAAACAGACATAATGTAAAGACTTGTTCAGTGCTTACCAGCTAAGTAGCAACCACATTGGAATTTCCATACCCTCTTCCAGCGCTGAGCGTCGCGTTTCAAGATTACCATCACCGTCGCTATCGACCATATAATAAGCGGGTGCACCTTCAGGTGAAATTTTTACCATGTAAACGCTTCCGTTAACGCTGTACTCAGTGATGGTTTCTTTCTTTTCTCGGGTGATCGTAATGTCCGGTTTCATATTTTCGCCGCTAACGATCTGCGAAGGTAATTCTGGTGGCTCAGGAATAACGATAGGCTGAGCTTCCTTGGCCATTAAATTTGAAGCATAAACAATCAATATGGATAGCAAAGCGGGTAGTATGCGGCGCATGGTTTTTCCTTTAAGCTTAAATGTGTGCTTAATTATGACATCATATAACGAGTTTTGTACAACTTGTGTAGAAGGTCTGTCGTCATAATTCCAACAGGACTTTTTCTTCTTCTGCCGATGGTGCAAAGCCACGTTGCTCGTAAAAGTTGAAAATAGCCGCTAAGATCTCGTCCGGGGTTTCACAAATTTGGAACAAATCAAGGTCGGATTTGGATATGGTGCCAGCGGTAACGAGTGTGTTGGTGAGCCAATCTATCAAGCCGCGCCAAAACTCTTCATTAACCAGAATAATGGGGATTCTTCTGGATTTCCCCGTTTGTATCAGGGTCAAAATTTCAGCTAATTCGTCCAGCGTGCCAAATCCGCCAGGTAAAACGACGTATGCCGTGGCGTATTTTACAAACATAACCTTGCGCGCAAAAAAGTGTCTGAAACTTAAGTTGATGTTTTGATAACCGTTGGCCTCTTGCTCGTGGGGTAATTGAATGTTCAGGCCAATGCTGGAGGAAGCGCCCTCAAATGCGCCTTTGTTCGCAGCCTCCATAAGTCCTGGTCCGCCACCGCTTATGATTGAAAAGCCGGCATTGGATAAGGCCAGGGCGATCTTTTCTGTGCGTTTATAATCGGGGTGCTCGGCGTTTAACCGAGCTGAACCGTACATGGTAACCGCTGGGGTGATTTGAGAGAGTTGCTCGAATCCGTTAACGAACTCAGACATGATTTGAAAAACTTTCCAGGCTTCCTGTTTTTGGCAATCCATATGTTTTCCTTTATTGTTGGATGTAACATCTTAGTGTTGTAGACAGTATAATCATCCCATCATAAATTTCGGATACTTTTCATGACAGAAAAAACCCTGGTGTTGGTCGATGGCTCGTCGTACCTGTTCCGTGCTTACCACGCGTTGCCTTTATTGACGAACTCAAAAGGCGAGTACACGAATGCTATTTTAGGGGTGACTAATATGCTTAAAAAGTTAGTCGCTACCTACCCAGAGGCTTATTTTGGGGTCATTTTTGATGCGCCCGGTAAAACCTTTCGAAACGACCTGTACCCTGAGTATAAGGCTAATCGCGCCAGTATGCCTGAAGAACTAAGGGAGCAAATAAAACCGTTGCACGCGTTGATTAAAGCGATGGGTTTACCGTTAGTGATGGAAGTTGGTGTTGAGGCCGATGACGTGATTGGAACTCTCGCTCAGCAGGCCCAGGCGGCCGGCCTGAAAGTCATTATTTCAACCGGTGATAAGGATATTGCGCAACTGGTGACCGATAAAATATCGCTGATTAATACGATGAATAATCAGTGGCTTGATCAGCAAGGTGTTATCGACAAGTTCGGCGTGCCAGCTGAAAGGATTATCGACTACCTGGCTTTGATGGGTGACAGCTCTGATAACATTCCCGGCGTACCTAAAGTTGGACCAAAAACCGCGGCTAAATGGCTTAATGAATTCGGCTCATTGGATGAACTAATATCGCGCGCAGACGAAGTGAAGGGCAAAGTGGGGGAAAGTTTACGCGAACACATCGATGCTATTCCATTGTCAAAAGACCTGGTAACGATACGCTGTGACGTACCGCTGCATGAAGTACCAGAAGATTTAGTTAGAACGGAACCCGAACTGGACGCCTTACGGGAGATGGTAGCTCATTATGAATTTAATAGTTGGCTCAAACAGTTGGGCGCTGGCGAGGCCGTTAATGTTCAGCAGGCGGTCATTGACGAACCTTTGCCTCCATTGGTCGAGTTGCGGGTAGATACCATTCTTGATGAAGAAAGTTTCAATGCATGGTTAAAGAAATTATCTGCAGCCGAGATGTTCGCTTTCGATACCGAAACCACGAGTTTGGATTACACCAAAGCCTTGATAGTAGGTGTATCGTTCGCGGTAGAAGCGGGTCACGCGGCGTACGTACCGGTCGCCCATCAATACCCCGGCGCGCCCGACCAACTATCTAGACAATGGGTTTTAGACCAGTTAAAGCCACTGTTAGAATCGAATAGTGTTTTTAAAATAGGTCAAAATCTTAAATATGACGCGAACGTGTTGATAAATCACGATATTCATATGGCTGGAATTAAGCACGATACGATGCTTCAATCCTACGTGTTAAACAGTACAGTCACGCGACATAATATGGACGCTCTGGCGGAAAAATATTTGGATCAGCAAACCATTCACTACGAAGAAGTGGCTGGCAAAGGTGCAAAGCAAATTTGTTTCGATCAGGTGGCCATTGAGGTGGCTGCACCTTACGCCGCAGAAGATGCCGACGTGACCCTGCGGTTGCACCAGCAGCTTTTTACAAAGTTAAAAAAAATAGAACGTCTGAAAAGCGTCTATGAAGAGATAGAAATGCCGCTGGTGCCGGTATTAGCGCGCATGGAGCAAACGGGCGTATTGGTGGATGCTAATATGTTAATCGTGCAAAGCGCCGAGCTGACAAAAAAAATTCAAGTGCTAGAAACGCAGGCGCATGGTGTGGCGGGGCAGCCGTTCAATCTCGGGTCTCCGAAACAAATTCAACAAATCTTGTACGACAAGCTTGGTTTGCCGGTATTAAAGAAAACGCCCAAGGGTCAGCCATCAACAGCAGAGAGTGTACTGCAGGATCTCGCCGTCGATTTTCCTTTGCCTCGCTTAATCCTTGAACACCGTAGTCTCAGCAAATTGCGTTCTACCTATACCGACAAGCTACCTAAGCAAATCAACCCCGTCACGGGTCGAGTGCATACCTCGTACCATCAGGCGGTTGCGGCAACGGGGCGGCTATCGTCATCAGATCCTAATTTACAAAATATTCCCATCAGGAGTGAAGAGGGCCGACGTATTCGACAGGCTTTTATAGCCGAGTCAGGCTGCGCCGTATTGGCGGCAGATTATTCTCAAATTGAACTACGAATTATGGCGCACCTGTCGCAAGACGCAGGGCTGTTGCAGGCCTTTAAGGATGGACTGGATGTTCATAAAGCGACTGCTGCAGAAGTATTTGGCGTGCCGCTAGAACAAGTTGAAGATCATCAACGCCGCTCGGCCAAAGCGATTAATTTCGGCTTAATTTATGGCATGTCTGCTTTTGGTTTAGCGAAACAGCTGGATATTGATCGCGGCTCTGCACAAGGTTATATCGAACTCTATTTTGATCGTTACCCCGGGGTGAAGCGCTATATGGATGAAACCCGTGAGCTGGCGCGTGAGCAAGGGTATATTGAAACGCTGTTTGGCCGACGGTTGTATTTACCAGACATTAATGCGAAAAATGGTCAGCTCAGGCAGTACGCTGAAAGAACCGCCATTAACGCCCCGATGCAAGGTACGGCGGCCGATATTATTAAGCTCGCTATGCTATCGGTAGATAACTGGCTGCAAAAGGATAAACCGGCGGTGCGTATGGTTATGCAA
>JBLIAQ010000052.1:0-10310 GCA_047634535.1 Cycloclasticus sp. | reverse complement strand
GTTAGGCATGCCGCCAGCGTTCAATCTGAGCCATGATCAAACTCTTCAGTTTATATTTTTCGACCTCTTAAAAGGAGGTCTAGATCTTGCTCAATATAGAATTAAACGTATTACTTAAATTTAAAACGTAAGTATGTTCACTCTATATTGATTATTTTTTAAATAACTTAAACAATCAACACAAGTGCCCACACAAATTACTTGATATATTTTTAAAGAGCTGGTTCAAATATTCGGCTGAACCGGGCCGGATAGTATACTTGGCTTAGTTTTAAAGTCAAACTATTTGTTAAGTTTTTCTTAAAAAATTAACAACCATTTCCTATCCAATCTCACTACAAGTTCTGATGTTTCATCCTTGTTGCGAGCCGGCTATTCTACATTGCTTTAAAAACTAAATGCAAACTTAATTTTTAAAAAACTACATAAAAATTCAAAGCCGTTTACTAATTTTCTAGCCGTTTTTGCTGGTCTTTTCAGATCACCGCTGCGGTAAGAGATGCGTATTATAGGGGCAATTTATTGGCGGTCAATCACTATTTATTCTTTTTACAGGAAAACTTCTTAAGTTATTGATATGTCTGCAAACTTTCTTTTGCCTACTTGTATTACACAGCGCGCACCCTGCTTTATAAGTAACGCTTTATCGGTTATTTTTTGACCATCAATCTTTACCGCCCCCTGTTTTATCATCCTATAGGCCTCTGACGTACTCTCGGTTAACCCGGCATCTTTTAACAGGTTAGCAATTGGGCAAGGCTCACCGTAACTTAGCGCGATACTTTTTATATCATCTGGTACTGCACCGTGCTTGAATCTCGATTCAAAAGCGGTATTTGCTTTGTCAGCATCTTCTTTACTATGAAACCTCTCTACAATTTCCATCGCCAGCTTAACTTTAATGTTCTTTGGGTTTTCTTCGCCCTGTTCACATTGTTTCTGCCAAGCATTGATCTCAGCCATTTCGCGAAAACTTAACAGCTCATAATAACGCCACATCAACTTGTCTGAGATAGACATTATTTTTCCATACATTTCATTCGGCGCTTCATTTATACCTATATAGTTACCTAGCGATTTAGACATTTTCTGCACGCCATCTAATCCTTCTAATATAGGCATCGTCATGACTACTTGCGGTTCTTGTCCGTAATTTTCTTGCAACTGGCGCCCAACCAACAAGTTAAACTTCTGATCCGTGCCGCCTAACTCGACGTCCGATTTCAGTGCTACTGAGTCATAACCCTGGATTAGCGGATATAAGAATTCGTGTATCGCGATGGGCTTGCCACCCGCATAGCGTTTATTAAAGTCATCACGTTCTAACATCCTTGCAACGGTATGCTGTGACGCGAGCTGAATTAAATCCGACGCATTAAATGCAGACATCCAGCTTGAGTTAAACACCACCTCTGTTTTTTCAGGGTCAAGAATTTTGAATATCTGTTGCTGGTATGTTTTAGCGTTTTCAGCAACGTCTTCTTTAGTTAATGGGGGGCGTGTGGTTGATTTACCGGTTGGGTCACCGATCATGCCGGTAAAGTCACCTATTAAGAATAATATATGATGTCCAGCGTCCTGAAACTGCTTTAGTTTATTGATTAAAACCGTATGCCCTAAGTGTAAGTCGGGGGCCGTTGGGTCAAAGCCTGCCTTAATTCTTAATTTTTTTCCAGACGCTATTTTTTTTTCGAAATCTGCTTCGACTAATATCTCGTCCGCACCCCGCTTTAGGTGTTCTAACTGCTTTCTTGTAGCCTCACTCACTAGATTGCCTTCCTTATAAATTTATTGCTCACGAAATAGGCTGCGTATTAGACGTAGATCACCTTTTATAAATTCAACCTAGGTGTTAGACAATCTCATATAGCAGCATTATAATTTTCAACTACACTTACTATACAATAGTGTTAGCTTTAGCTTTATAAGGTTTTTTAATTTTTACCTGAGACCACATAGGATTTACTACATTATGGCAAAACCAAGTTTAATAAATCGTGACTTTAAATCACCGATTAGCAACTCTATCGGTCACAAAAAGCTGCCTATGCCAGCTATTCTTATAGGCACCTTTGTTTTACTGCTCTCTGTGTTTTATTTTAAAAGCGCAACGTCAACGATTTCACTTGACGCCCAGCAAGTAGTGTCTATCTCGTTGCCGGTAAAAAACTCCAGTGCTTTTGACACGCCCACTATTAAGTATAAAAAAACCGATGTAATTGTCAAAAAACCTGGTCAAGAGAACCCAGCAAAGGCAACAGCTCTGTCCACTCCTGACGCTATATGGAAGGAATACACCATAAAATCAGGCGATAACTTAGCGAAAATTTTTCAACAACTGAAGTTCTCGCCCTCTACGCTACACAGCATCACCCAATCCGGCAACAAAGCTAAAATGCTCGAGCATATTAAGCCCGGACAAACTCTTCGTTTTTCACAAAACTCTAACGGTGAGTGCATCGCTCTTGAATACGATATAGATAAAATTAAGACGCTACAGGTTCAAGCGACGTCCAATGGATTTGTTGCGTCCATTAACGAAAAACCGGTAAAAATTTCTCACGACATTGCCTCTGGAGTCATCAATAACTCATTATTTTATGATGCCAAACAATCTGGGCTTTCAGATAAGACCATTATGGAACTGGCTAATATTTTCGGCTGGGACATTGATTTCGTACAAGGTCTAAGACCTGGAGATACATTCGCACTTTTGTTTGAGTCTAAATACATCGAGGGAAAACGTATCGAAAACGGACATATTTTAGCCGCAGAGTTTATTAACCGTGGCGACAAGTATCAGGCTGTTAGGTTCGTTGGTAACGATGGTAACGCCGAGTACTTTTCACCTGATGGCAAAAGCATGCGCAAGACCTTCTTACGCAACCCAATAGATTTCGCCCGAATCAGCTCGCATTTCAACCTGCGTCGAAAGCATCCCGTTCTTAATAGAATTCGGGCGCATAAGGGCGTCGATTATGCAGCCTCTAGCGGCACACCAATTAAGACAATCGGTGACGGTAGGGTTACATTTGCTGGTGTAAAAGGCGGTTATGGTCGCGTTGTCATCGTTCAACACGGGCAAAAGTACAGCTCCTTGTACGCGCATATGTCCAAGTATGGTCGTTACAAAAAAGGCAGTTACGTCAAACAAGGCCAGGTAGTGGGTTACGTCGGCAAGTCTGGCCTGGCCACTGGACCACATTTACACTATGAATTTAGGGTTAATGGCGTACATCGAAACCCTCTAACGACTAAATTTCCGGCCGCCAATCCCATTAATAAAAATTTATTTGCCGAATTCAAACAGCAAACGGCTCCTTTACTAAGCCAACTAGATCTGGTCAGGCCTACACAGTTGGCGCTTAACCTGCAATAACACAACGTGCAGCAGCTATTCATTGGTCTAATGTCTGGCACGAGCCTGGATGGTGTCGACATTGCTATTGTTGATTTTAGTGGGGAAGCACCCGTTCTGCTCTCGAGTCATTTCCGAACGTACCCTAAGGGGCTGCTTAGTGCGATGAAAACCACTTGCAGCCAAAACAACATTCTCTTCGATGATCTCGGGCGGCTCGATTCTCAATTAGGTGATTTCTACGCGGAAAGCATTATCCAAACGCTGACTAAAGCGAAGCTTCAGGCTAAAGACATCATCGCCATAGGTTCCCACGGCCAAACCATCCAGCATAGTCCCAATAGCACACCATCCTATACCCTGCAAATTGGTGATGCTAATCGAATTGCTGAGGGCACCGGCATTTCAGTGGTCGCTGACTTCAGGCGACGTGACATCGCAGCGGGAGGGCAAGGCGCGCCTTTAGTGTCGGCCTTTCATAAGGCTGTATTTCAAAATACTTCCGAGAATTTGGCCGTTATTAATATTGGCGGGATTTCTAATGTGACATTTCTCAGTAACAACCGCAACAGCCCCATTATTGGCTTTGATTGCGGCCCTGGAAACACCCTGATGGATCAATGGTGCCAACTCCATTTTGCCAAGTCTTATGATAAGAGCGGCGAATTATCTAAAGCGGGTTCAATAAACAAGTTGTTACTCAATAGCTTACTGAGTGATCAATACTTTCAATTAACTTACCCCAAGAGTACCGGCCCGGAGTATTTCAACCTGTCGTGGTTAAGCACGCACCTGGACAAGTACCCTTCTTCAATACAAGACACCCTCAGCACCTTATGCGAATTAACCGCGGCGTGTATAGCAGAAAGTCTGGCGCGCTTACCGAGTATTGATAAAGCGCTGATATGTGGTGGTGGCGTGCACAATGAATTTTTGCTACAAAGGCTTAAAGCTCGGCTCAGTTGCACCGTTGAAACAACCGGAGCCTACGGAGTGGAGCCCGACTGGGTAGAAGCGATGGCTTTCGCCTGGCTCGCTAAGCAAACATTAGAAGGCAAACCTGGCAATGTCCCTTCGGTCACTGGGGCTAAAAATGCTGTCGTTTTAGGCGCTATTTATAGCGCCTAAAGAAACTTATACCCTCTGGGACACAAGTGGTCTGTGACCATACCCCTGTTTGGTTCAACTTTACCCACACAGAGGATAAGTTTCACTCAAACGGTATTGCTGTTTGGTTCAACTTTAAGCGGCGAAGGACGAACCACAACCACAGGTGGTTGAAGCATTTGGATTGCGAATGACGAACTGCGATCCCTGTAAATCTTCTTTAAAATCAACTTCCGCTTTTTCGAGGTATTGATAACTCATCGGATCAATAATAACGACAACGCCGTCTTTCTCGATGCCATAGTCATCATCCGCAACCGTTTCATCAAACGTGAAGCCATATTGAAAACCAGAGCAACCACCGCCAGATATATACACCCGAAGTTTAAGCTCAGTATTTCCCTCTTCTTCAATCAATGAAGCCACTTTTTTGGCGGCGTTATCTGTGAAGTTTATATCAGCTATTGCAGCAAATTTAGTCATTTAACACTCTCTACTTTGAATTTATTGATAACCCTTAGTCTACTTTCTACTAAGAAAGTTCTTCATTTGTTGCTTCAAGAAAGGAAACATGTGGATCATTTGCTCGATCACCCTGTAACCGTACTAATTGGCCATTGACCTCGGCACCTACTTCCATTTCTATCAAATTGTACTGAACATTACCGGTAATGCGTGAATTTGAAATCAATTGCACGCGTTCTGATGCGCTCACATCGCCTTGAACTTCTCCATCAATAATGACCGTCGGTACATTTACATTACCATGAATAGACCCCAGCTTGCTTAACGTCAACGTAGTAGGGGATTCTTCCTCAGCCATTACATTACCAATCACTTTACCATCAATATGCAAGCCACCCGCGTATAAAATATCACCTTGAATGGTAGTGCCTTCTCCAATAATGGTAGAAACGTTAGTCGTTTTAATCTCTTTTAATTTTTTACTATCAGATGAAAACATCCTCATTCCCCCTCAGTCCTTAGCTAAAATGACTGCATAGTCTAGCTTAGAAGTTATCTATATCCTAGTCTCCACTTAATCGCCACTTACTAAATCAACCCATAACCATCGTTTTGTGAAGGATTTGGCATTTTTTCTAGCAGGGACTATTTCAACCTCGACGTACTTAGCAACGAAGCCACTCGGCAGCTTTAATACGCCAGTTAGAAGCTCATAATAACGAAACGAAAAGCGTTCTGATTTCAGTGCTTTTTCCGATGCTTCAGCTAATGACAGTATTTTAACTTCACCATTCAACTCACCTGCAATTGATAACGAATAGCGGCCATTAACCGTTTCTTTCCTACCCGCGCCTTGTGCGATCATTAACTCGTATTGGAATCCACCAACGTCCTTTAGCCCTCTAATCTCAAAGCTACTGATGTGCAAACCTTTAATAACCTTTTTTGGCGACACCACTCGTTGATAAAACGCCAGGCGTTCTTTGGCATCACTTAGCTCTTCATGCAGTTTCACCATGGAGCGCCTGGAGTCTTGCTGGGCGTGTGAATCGATTTTTTTTGCATTCTCGAAAAAGTCTTGTTGTTTAGCAAACTCCTTGTTTTCTTCTTCCAGCCTCTTAACCGATTCCTGCAGACGTGTAATTTCATGCTGATATTCTTCGACACTGCCGACCGACCAGCGGCCAACAATAAAAAACATTATCAAACCAGCTAAAATACTCAGCATAAGCGTTCTTTCAATAAAACGCCGGCGCTTCGATAGGTGATAAGGATGAGGGCATTGATGGTGGATCATTGGCGCCAGGTTTTTAACTATTATGGATACAGGCCAACGTGATTCAATCCGGCGCATTCGTCTAAGCCAAACATAATGTTCATATTATGAATAGCCTGGCCAGAGGCACCTTTTACCAGATTATCGATAACTGATAGCACCGTTACAATCTTTCCACCCTGCGGGCGATGAACTGCTATTTGACAACGATTAGTGCCGCGCACATCACCCGTATCGGGATGACTGCCTGCCGGCAATACGTCTACAAACGGCTCATTCGCATAAAATGTTTCAAACAAAGCTTGCAAGTCCACGCTAGTATCTATCAGTTGTGCGTACAAGGTCGCGTGAATACCGCGAATCATCGGCACCAAATGTGGCGTGAACGTTAAAGAGACTGAATAGCCCGATGCCGTCGTCAACTCTTGAGAAATCTCAGGCAAGTGGCGGTGTCCGTGCACGCCATAGGCTTTGAAGCTTTCACCCGTCTCACTCATCATCGCTGCGACACTGGCCGAACGCCCCGCACCACTGACGCCCGATTTCGCATCAGCGATAAGCGTCGAGGTATCTATCGCTTTCGACTTTAGCAATGGCAAATAACCGAGCTGTATCGCAGTTGGGTAACAACCCGGATTTGCGATTAAGGACGCCGTTTTTATCGCCTCACGATTGGTTTCTGGCAAACCATAAACCGCTTGTTCAAGTAGTTCAGGACTGGCGTGCTCGCCGCCATACCAATGCTGCCACACAGATACGTCTTTCAACCTGAAGTCCGCCGATAGATCAATCACCTTCACGCCAGCTGCGATAAGCTGTTTTGCCATATGCATCGCGGTGGCATTCGGTGTAGCAAAGAAAACCACGTCGCAGCCCAGCAAGTTGTCAACCGTCGGTTCGTTAAAGCACAGATCATTAAAGCCACGCAGATTAGGATAAACGGAATCGACCCTTAAGCCTTTCTCAGCGCGCGACGTGACCACTTGCACCTGAACTCCTGAATGCATCGCTAGCAACCTCAGCAATTCAACACCGGTATACCCAGTCCCGCCTACAATACCTGCCTTAATCATGCCACAACCTCGTTTAACAACACTTTATATACCAGAGCATTTTACACTAGCACCGTCTGATATACTAAATCCCATGCTAAAGCACGAAAAAAAAGCCAGCCTCTTCTCCTTAAGCCTATGGAAAACTCACCTGGTTTTCTGGCTGGGCGCTATTTTTGTTGGCCTCGCTACGATTGCGCTAACCTTGGGAAGCGAACGCGCGAGTGAGCTTTTTAAAGCACTGCACCAGGAATACTTGCTGTACAGTTTTATTTTTACCCCCGTTTGCCTTACCTTACTCGCCTGGGTCACGATCAAGTTTTTCCCGGGCGCAGAACGTAGTGGCATACCGCAAGTAAAGGCGGCCCTACAACCCAACCAGTCCAATAATGAAAGACCCTTGTTAGGACTGCGCATTATCGCTGGAAAACTATTACTCAGTATCGGCGGCATTCTCTCTGGTGCTTCGGTCGGTTTAGGCGGCCCTGCGATTCATATAGGCGCTTCTTTGATGTCTTATTTTGGTCGTTTCGCCAATTTCGCCCCCCACTACCTGGAAAAAGGCCTGATTCTTGCCGGCAGCTCAGCGGGTTTCGCCGCCATTTTTAGCGCCCCTCTCGCAGGTATCGTGTTTGCGATTGAAGAGATGAGCCGCTCGCTAGAAGAAAAAACCAGCGGACTTATATTAACCGCGGTTATTTTTGCCGGTGCAACGGCTCTCATCATTCAAGGCCAATACGTTTACTTTAGCGATCGCTCGATGTCGTTCCCCTGGGGAACAGCTTGGTTAATTATTCCACTTTGCGGTATTTTCACGGGCTTAATGGGTGGGCTTTTCAGCTTGGCTATTTTAAAAGGCGGCCAGATATTAGAATCTCTTTCCTACCTGTCGCCACTGAAAATTGCTTTTATCTGCGGGCTTATTATTGCCATACTCAACTACTTTACAGGCGGCAGCACGGCTGGAACCGGCTATCAGGAAACCAAAGATTATCTGCTTCACGCAGAAACCATGCCCCCTGAATACCCGTTTATGCGTATGCTAACGACGCTCGCTACTTTTTTCATTGGTATTCCCGCCGGTATTTTCGTGCCGTCATTATCTATTGGCGCAGGGCTCGGTGCAAACCTCGCCGAACTAGTGCCGATTGCGCCCTTATCTGTCGTTATCCTTCTCGGAATGACGGGCTATTTTGCTGGCATGCTGCAAGCGCCATTGACGTCTTTTGTCATCATTATGGAAATGACCAACTCACATGAATTATTATTACCGATGATGGCGACCGCATTCATCGCAAACGGCACGTCTAAGCTTGTCTGCCCCCTAGCTTTATATGAAGGGCTAACTCAACACTATTTAAAGAGTGACACGAATGAACAAAAATAAAAAATTTCTAGCGGGACTATTTATAGCTCTAGTCGTTAGCGTCGCTGGCTTGTTTTTCGCTAATAGTTTGTCTAGCCAGGCACCAAATATTAGCCTCAACACGATCAATGGTGAAAAAATAGATTTGCAGGCCTTGCGCGGAAAACCGATCTTACTCACCTTTTGGGCCACAGATTGCCCCGGTTGTATTAAAGAGATACCGCACTTAAAGGCCCTGCATCGCGACTATACCGATAAGGGCGTCAGCATCATTGCAGTGGCCATGTATTATGACCGGCCCGACAACGTTATTGCGATGTCGAAACAAAAGCAACTAGCGTATAAAGTCGCACTAGACCCAATGGCAGAAGCATCGAAGGCTTTTGGCAATGTTCGCCTAACCCCTACCAGTTTTTTAATTGCCCCAGACGGCAGCATTGCTCTGCAAAAACTGGGCGAATTTGATGAGGCCGATATGCGCCATCGTCTTGACCGCATGTTAGGGGCTAGCTGATGTGGCTTAAAGCTCTGCATTTAATCTTTATGGTGACCTGGTTCGCCGGCTTGTTTTATTTGCCCCGGCTGTTTGTCTATCACGCGATGAGTGACGATACGACCAGCCATGAACGCTTTAAAGTAATGGAGCGTAAGCTTTATTTTGGCATTATGACGCCCGGGCTTATTTTGACAATGGTCTTCGGCATTTGGATGTTGAGCGACTACGCCTGGGCCGCCTTCGGGCAATCCGCCTGGTTGCATGCAAAATTAACACTCATTGCCTTATTGTGCGTTTATCACTTCTGGTGCGGTAAATGGCTACTGGATTTTAAACACAACAGGAATACGCATAGCCACGTCTATTTCCGCTGGATGAACGAAGTTCCGGTTCTTTTTCTCGTGCTGATTATTATTTTGGCTACGGTTAAACCTTTTTAACGGCAACCTTGTATAATCCATTTTTTAAATTATTTCAGAGCCCATTATGAGCAAAACCGTCCAATGCGTTGTACTTAAAGCCGAAGCAGAAGCACTCGACGCGGCCCCGCATCCTGGTGAATTAGGTGAACGAATTTTGGCTAACGTGTCGAAAGAAGGTTGGTCAAGATGGCTTGAAAGATTATCGATGATCATCAATGAAAACGGCCTGAGTACCGCCGACGTAGCTAGTCTTCAGCTCATTGAGGCACATATGAAAGGTTTTTTCTTTGGCGAAGGCGAGCTGGGCCAATTACCCAGCGGTTTTAACGCCGGGGTAAAAAATGCGGGTCCCGCCAGAAGCAAATAGTTTCTAGCCGAGCTGCACCTTAAAACTCGGCGCAATCACCACGTTTAAGCACGCGTGCGCAGCTCTTAGCGCAGACTCGACCAGTTGTTGAGTGGGCGCTTTGGCAAAAATAAAACCCAGGTAGCTAGAACCTTCAGGCAAGGGCAACAACTCGTAGCCTTCACGCACACTGATACCAATATCCGTAATACCGCTAATTCCCCTGGCTTTCTGTATGCCTTCAACGCGCCTCAAAATACCTTGTTCAGGTATCGGTATCATTAATACCCCAACGCTGTTTTTCATCTCGGGTATATCGATTGGCTTGCCCATAGCCTGTAGCAATACCAGTTCTTCCAGGCCTATATTCAAACCAAATTTCAGCATATCAGCACAATCGCCACCAATCGTTCGCGCGGCTA
>JBLIAQ010000051.1:0-10594 GCA_047634535.1 Cycloclasticus sp. | reverse complement strand
GCGGTGCAGATCAGCAATAATTCCGAAATTATTTATCAATCGGTCGATGCGATTAAATCACCGATACAGGACCCCTGGTTATTTGGACAAATAGCGGTGAGTCACGCGCTGAGCGATCTTTACGCGATGAACCTCAGGCCAGATTCAGCGCAAGTGTTAATAACCTTGCCGTACGCCAGTCAGACAATACAAAAGAGACAGCTAAAAATGCTCATGCAGGGTATTTTTATGCAACTGGATGCGCTGCAATGCCGTTTCCTCGGCGGCCACACATCCGAGGCAGCTGAGTTATCGGTAGGCCTGGTCGTGAATGGCACCCAACAGCAGGCAGCGTTATTCAATAAGCAAGGTTTAATGCCAGGGGATAAACTTGTTCTCACAAAACCATTGGGGACGGGCGTTATCTTAGCAGCGGGCATGCAAGGTCTATGTGATGGTGAGGTGTTCAATCAAGCAGTCTCCTCCATGTTGCAGGCAAATGAGCAAGCGGCGAAACTATTGAGCGAACTTGATGTGCAAGCCTGTACCGATGTAACGGGCTTTGGTTTATTGGGGCATTTGAATGAGCTCTGCCAGGCATCGGCTTGCGCTGCTACGTTAAAGCTAAGCGCGATTCCTCTGTTAGCTGGGGCAGAAGCGTTGGCTGAGAAAAATATTAAAAGCAGTCTGTATAGGCAAAACCGTCAAACACTTGAAGCGATTATTTGGGGCGAAAATGTTATTCAAAACCCACGGTTTGACCTGTTATTTGATCCACAGACATCAGGCGGCTTACTAGCAGGTATACCCGCTAAGAACTACGACGAGTTAGATGAAAGCTTTCATCGTATGTTTTATACCATTGGTGAAGTGACTCCCTGGGTAGATTCCATGCCGCAAATTAATATCGACGCCAGCTGACCGTTTGAGAAAATAGACGGTAAGTCGAGGAGGTTGGTGTAGTCAAACAAAATAGCTAGCTAGAACGGATAAATTCTATACAACATATTGTAGCGAAGCCCATGCGCATATTAATATAACGTTCTCGACGTCGTTGGGACGTCTGTTATTAGAGGGTAACGATGAACCACTTCCGCATTAATTTCACCGTGCTGCTGTTTCTGCTATCTAGTCAGGTTTTTGCTGCACAACCCAGCGTCAATATTTACAACTGGAATGATTATTTTGCCGAGGACACTTTAGCCCAATTTGAGGCGGCCACTGGTATTAAACCCGTCCTTGACCTGTACGATTCCAATGAGACGCTCGAGGCCAAATTGTTAGCTGGCCATAGTGGTTACGATCTGGTTTTCCCTACAGCGCGCCCCTTCGGCGCACGCCATATCAGGGCGGGTATTTATCAGTTGCCTGATCGCGCTAAGCTCAGTGGCTGGAAAAACCTGGATACGGTTCTGCTCGCTTCACTAGAGGATATTGATGCAGGCAATAAGTATTTGGTGCCCTATATGTGGGGTACGACGGGCCTTGGCATCAATACGAAAAAGGTTCGTGCGATTCTGGGCGACGGCGTACCCGCTGATAGCTGGGCGTTGGTTTTTGACCCTACAATTTCCAGTAAGTTAAAATCTTGCGGAATCAGTCTGATGGATGATTCAACCGAAGTATTTGCCGCGGCGCTGAGCTATCTGGGCAAAGATCCTAATAGCATAGCTATGGAAGATCTGGACGCCGCCCAGGCGTTACTCGTAAGCGCGCGCCCGAATATACGTTATTTCCACTCTTCGCAATACATCAGCGACCTGGCGAATGGTGATACCTGTGTGGCCCATGCGTATTCTGGTGACGTTTTGCAGGCAAGAGATCGCGCCGCTGAAGCCAATAACGGTGTTGTAGTGGGCTACATTATTCCCAAAGAAGGCGCGGTACTATGGGTGGATGTAATGGCTATTCCTGTGGATGCTCCACACCCTGAACAGGCGATGGCCTTTATCGATTTTATGCTGACGCCGAGCCATATTGCTGCTGCATCGAATTACGTTAATTATGCGAATGCCAATAGCGCGGCGACTGAGCTGCTGGATGAAGGCGTACGGCATGACCCCGGCATCTACCCGCCTGACGCGGTGATGAAAAAACTGTTTGTATTGAAGCAGCGTTCAGATAAAGACAACCGTAGCATTAATCGTCGCTGGACCCGCATTAAAGCGAATCGCTGAGGATTATTGGCATGGTAAAAAAAGAAGAGGACCTGCTGGAGTCCTGGCAGGACCCCTCAGCACGACCATTTGTCCAGTTGCAGCGGGTCACGCGCCGCTACGGAGATGTTTATGCTGTTGACGACGTCAGCCTGGATATTTACAAAGGTGAGTTCTTTTCCCTGCTTGGCAGTTCTGGCTGCGGGAAGTCAACACTACTGCGCATGCTGGCGGGACTGGAGTCGCCAAGCAGTGGCCGCATTCTGATCGATGGAGTAGATGTTACCAACATCCCACCATACCGCCGCCCGGTCAACATGATGTTTCAATCGTATGCCTTGTTCCCGCACATGAGCGTGGAAAACAATATTCTTTTTGGGTTGAAGCAGGAAGCATTAAGCCACACGCAGCGTCAAAAACGGGTCGAACAGATGCTTGGCCTGCTGCATATCGAGCCACTGCGCCATCGTAAACCCGACCAGCTATCCGGTGGGCAACGTCAACGCGTTGCGCTGGCTCGCAGTCTTGCCAAGCTGCCCAAACTTTTGTTGCTGGATGAGCCGCTAGCAGCGTTGGATAAGCGCCTGCGCGAAAACACGCAGTTTGAACTGGTTAATCTGCAGGAAGAGCTGGGCATTACTTTTGTTACCGTCACCCACGATCAGGATGAGGCGATGACGATGTCGTCTCGAATTGCTGTTATGCACGAAGGAAAAATTCTCCAGGTCGATACCTCATCGGGTATTTACGAATACCCGAATTGTCGATTCGTTGCCGAGTTCGTGGGGTCGATTAATCTTTTCGCAGGTAAAGTGGTCAATAGCGAGGCTGGGGAAGTCATTATCGAGGGAACTGCTGGCGAGCAATACCGTACGCTTTGCCCTCACCCCATGAACATTGGCTTACCTGTTACCGTGGCAGTTCGGCCGGAGAAAATTCGACTTGCGCGAGATAGTACAGAAGCGCCGAATCGGATCAGGGGCATCGTTCAAGATATCGCCTATCTAGGTGACGTATCGCGTTTTCACTTTAAGCTGAATTCTGGCCAAAAGGTGCAAATGACCCTGGCCAACACCCGTCCCATCACCGAGCAAACACTGACCTGGGGCGAGGAGGCTGTGCTCGAATGGGATGCCAACGGTGGCGTGGTTTTGTCTGAATGATCACCCGCTTGCAATCGCTGCTGGATAGCCGCCTGTCGCAGGGCTGGGGAAAACGACTGGGGGTTGGTTTGCCTTATATCTGGCTGCTGGTCTTTTTCCTGCTCCCGTTCCTGATAGTGTTTAAAATCAGCCTGTCCGAACCGATACTCGGGCAACCGCCATACCTGCCGATTATCACCTGGTTAGATGATGCTACGCTGCAACTCAAGCTCAATTTGGCCAACTATATTCTGCTCGCTGAGGATTCACTCTACCTCGATGCTTTTTCTAACTCACTGAAAGTCGCGCTGATAAGTACCGTTTTTTGTCTGCTGCTGGGTTACCCGATGGCCTATTTCATCGCAACCGCAACTGATCGATGGCGGCATATTTTTTTGATGATGATTATCCTGCCATTCTGGACCTCTTTCCTGATACGGGTATATGCCTGGATAGGTATTCTTAAACCGAACGGGCTTTTGAACGATTTTCTGCTGACTCTCGGCGTTATCAACGAACCACTAACAATTTTGCATACCACCACAGCAGTGTATATCGGCATTGTTTACTCTTATTTGCCTTTTATGGTTTTACCGCTGTACGCTAATCTGGCGAGGCTTGATCAAACCTTACTCGAAGCGGCGGCTGATCTTGGTGCTCGACCAATGACCGCCTTTTTGAAAATCACCCTGCCATTGTCTCTACCGGGTATTATTGCAGGCAGTATGCTGGTGTTTATACCCACGGTGGGTGAGTTCGTTATCCCCGATCTGCTGGGGGGGGCAGACAGCTTGATGCTCGGGAAACTTATGTGGACCGAGTTTTTCTCGAATAAAGACTGGCCGCTGGCCTCGGCGTTGGCGGTGGTTATGCTAATTGTACTGATTTTGCCATTCATCGCTTTGCAACGACTGTATCAGCGACTTGAGGGTAAAACATGAAATCAAGACAGTTGATGATAGCCGTTGTAGCATTTGGCTACGCTTTCCTCTATATCCCTGTCATATTACTGGTGCTGTATTCATTTAACGATTCCAGGTTGGTCACCGTATGGGGTGGCTTTTCTATGCGCTGGTATGGCGAACTTTTCAATAATGAATCTCTTATAAGCGCAGCCTGGTTAAGTCTGCGTATCGCCACAGTCAACGCCACGTTTGCCGTAGCGCTCGGCACGCTAGCGGCCTATTCGCTCACACGCTACCGGCGGTTTCGCGGACGAACCGGGTACGAACTACTATTAACCGCGCCACTCGTCATGCCCGACGTTATCATCGGGCTTTCGTTGTTGTTATTATTTATCGTTATGGAACAGCTAATCGGTTGGCCTGCGGGTAGGGGGTTTACCACTATCAGTATCGCTCATATTACCTTTAGCCTGGCCTATGCCACAGTAGTTATTCGTAGTCGCATGGGTCAGCTTGATCCATCGCTAGAAGAGGCCGCAATGGATCTAGGTGCCAGACCGCTGATAGTGTTCCTAAAAATCACCTTGCCATTACTTGCCCCAGCGCTTATTTCAGCCTGGCTATTGGCTTTTACCCTGTCGCTGGATGATCTTGTTATCGCAAGTTTTGTCTCAGGACCGGGCGCGACAACCTTGCCGATGTGGATATACGCCAGCGTACGTCTTGGAATAACGCCAGAGATTAATGCACTGGCAACGTTGATGTTGCTGTTAGTTGTGGTGGCGGTGTTGGTTTCCAGCAGAATATTGAAAAAAACGCCTAAAATAAAGCAAAAAAAAAAGTAAAGGTAGCTGGTGATGAAGGCAACTTAATGGTTTAGATAGATGATATAAGATGAGGATATGGACGCTACACCCTAAATTTCTGGACGTAAAAGGTCTTGTCGCACTTTGGCGCGAGGGCTTGCTCGCAAAAGCCGTGCTGGAAGGTAAAACGAAGGGTTATCTGAATCATCCTCAACTCATTCGATTTCGCGCACATGACGAGCCGCTAGCTGCCATTTGTGAATATCTGAGGGCTGTTCACGATGAAGCGAAAAAACGGGGTTATAAATTCGACGGTACTAAACTACCATCCGAGCCACAACCTGTAGATCAGATAGAAGAATCGATTGGGCAGTTAAATTATGAGTGGCAGCATCTTTTGCGCAAGCTGGAAGTGCGTGAGCCAGGAACGTATCAAAGTTTAATAACCAACAATATAAAACCCGAGGCGCACCCCGCATTTACAATGATCGATGGGGAGATTAGAGAATGGGAACGCGTTAGCTGACGAATTGCTCAAATAGCGGTATAGGTTCTGTTTTTTGCATCCGCGCTCGGTCATGCTGCCTGAGTGCTTCTGTTGTAAATCCACGCGCTTGCAAGCTCACACGTAACACCTCATATACCAAGGTTTCCAATTATGGTAATATGCGCGCCCTGCTCAATTCGGCTGGAACCGCTCTTTAGGGAGTATTTCGCGCTGCACTGATCACATTCTCTTACCTCTCATTTCTAACATAGGCAATAAATATCATGGCTAAAGAAGTAGTTCGCAGCAGACGTCTGCGCAAAAAATTATATTTGGGCGAATTCGCCATTATGGGTTTTGATTTCACCTGCAAAATCAATATTGATTCAGATGAAGGATACGAAGCCTTTATTGAAGCTTTCGCTGATCTGGTAGATTCAAGAAACCTGTTTGTTAGCCTTGATAATATTGGCGAAATGTTTGAAGGTTTTGTCACTTCACACGATCGTTATGGCTCAGCGACTGATGAAGATAGAGCGGCTATCGACGCCATACTCACCGAGCAGAGCATTGTTTCTGATGTGGTTGTCAACAAACTGGTTGACGTGTTTAACGAACAGTAAAACGATCACTACTGTGGGTCCTGGCTTGATGATTTCAATACAGGACTCACGGTTTTTTTGGCTGGCTTTGTTTCGCTTTACAACAGCAACACATCCAATAAATCCACATGCCAATTCATAAATATTTAGCACAATATCCCCCGTCGGTTATTAAGCAGGTCAACGAGCTTGTTCAACAAGATCAATTAGCCGACTTTCTACTCAAACGACACCCCAAATCCCACGATATAAGCAACGATGAGTACCTGCGCGATTATGTGTTGGCGCTTAAAAATCAATACATGAAAAAATCATCGGCCTTAAGCAAGGTGATTTACGATAGCAAATTACACGTTGTACACAATGCACTGGGGCTGCACAGCTATGTGTCGCGGGTGCAGGGCGGCAAACTAAAAAGTAAAAATGAAATACGCGTGGCTGCGGTGTTTAAAAAAGCGCCCATCGATTTTTTAAACATGATCGTCGTGCACGAGCTGGCGCATTTAAAAGAAAAAGAGCACAACAAAGCCTTTTATCGTTTATGCGAGCACATGCTACCGGCATACCACCAACTTGAATTTGAAATGCGGCTTTACCTTATCCAACTGGAACGTGCTGGGCCTATTTACAGCTAGTAACAGTGTCAATCAATAAGGCCAGACTTAATTGATTTTGACGGTTTCAGACTATTACGAATAGTTGTCTTATACGGCTCATCTGACATAAACAAACATTAATCCTTTTGCTTAGGATTGTTTAGTAGTAAGCTCAAATAAAAAAACATGGAAGGGGATCAATGGCATGGAAATAAAGCCGAAAACTACCGTTACATCAAAAGCCTTATACGGCGTGATTTCATCCTATCCTTTTCCGCTAATAAACCAAATCAGCACAGCACGACACGTAAATCAATGGAGTCTGACCCCATTGATTTTTGATTTCCCGAAAAAGCATCGCGAGCTACTTCGCTTAAGTGTTTAATACTGAAAAAATAAATACAATGAGAAAAAATATATTTTTAATTTCACTTATGTTCATTTCATTTGGCCTATCAGCTAGTCCTGGACAATTTCATTATGTGAAAGTACTTCAAGCTGAAATAAAAGAGTCTGCTTCAGACACTTCAAGAACCAAATTCGTAGTAGCAATTGGTCGAAAATTAGTCGAATTTGGTCGCCAAGATGGTTATATCTTGGTTGGTATAGATAGAACAGGTGGGAAAGACGGCTGGATAAAAGGTGGTCTCGTAGCCCCAACAGACCCAGATGGTGTGGCATACTGAAGCATATGATTTTTTTTCAAAAACCAATCCAGTCTGACCCCATTGATTTTAACAACTAGTTATACGAACGGAGAAACCTTTGGTGTTTAAGCGCGGCTATCGAAAAGCGTATTCATTTGCGAGCAATTTCATACTGAGCAAGTACTGCAAGCTTTTCACTGATGGTGTGGTTCTGTCTGCATCCGGTTATTTATTGTTCAAAAAGCTTTTCGAGTGGTCGATTTCTGGATGGCTACTTAACAATGCTTTTCATCAGCCGTTGGTGAATGTGTACGTCTACGCATCGGGCGTGCTTCTATCAACAGCAATTGTGGTCAAGGTCGTTTCCTTACTTTTCGAGCACTTCCCACCGGTAACGCGAATTGCTGTTGAACCCGACGAGATTTCTGACTGCTTGCTTGTGATGAATCAAGAAATTCATAAACACTTGCAGCGACTGAACCCTGCTGTGCCTGTTCATATTAAGGCGTTGGAAGAACAGCACGAATTTGCAGTAAATGTCCGTATTGTTGTGGAGGCACTTGCCGAGCATATACGGCGGTCGATCGATGCGATTTCGATTAAGCGAAAAGACTTATTCATTTCGCTCTATACGCATTGTACTGAATCCGGTTCATTGAAGTATGAGCTTCATTACGATCCCAAGCGTGATCTAGTTACCTCAAAACTAATTCCGCTAGATGATGAGACGTTCGCGCAATACGAATGCGTTAAATGCATCAATTCAGAGGCATCCACAGCTTATGTTTATGAAAAGAAACATTACGCGAAAGGCAACTCTAAGCGTCACAAGACTTTAGGCCACTATTTGGGCTGTAAGCTTGGTGTTAATGGTCAAGTGTTCGGTTTTCTCAACATTGAGTTCCATAACCACCTTCTTTTTGACGACGAAGATCAAATGGAGGATTTTATGGAAGAAAATATATTTCCATTCAAGTTGCTATTGGAGTATCAGTACTTGAAAAGGGATTTTTTCCAAAAGTTTTCCGATTTCGAAACATACTGGAGGGCTACATGAAAGAAGTGTCTAAACAGTTAAATGAGAAGCTCTTTAAAGAAGCGCATGAAACGCGAAAAGCAGCACAAGAAAAGCTTCACGGGCTTGCGTCATCGCAAAAGCAAGATGCGAAAGAATCGAAGCAGTGCGAAAGCGTTCGTATAACTAATCGCTGCAGGTGACGTTTGGCCCGCCACCTACTTTTGCTATCGCAAAAGCGTGCGTCGCCTCAAACGCACCTGAGCTCATGCGTTAAATGCTTTGCAGAAAAGGAGCTGTAGTGCGTAAAGAAAAAATTGAAAAGCTGGTATGCCGAGACAAAGGAAAAGACGAGTATACAAAGTATTCATCATATCAATGCTCATCTATTGAAAGCTTATCTGCTCCAATAAAAAAAACATTAACTCGTGTACCTCCATCATTTGGTTCATGTGCAATGATAAGTGCTGGATTAGTTTCAATTTTAGAAGTTGAATACTCTATTCCTGCAATTGCAGTACTTGGAGATTTAAATATTCAAGGAAGCTCTGTTTTTAAATGTAGAGACAATCTTCCACTTGAAAATCAAAGTAATGAAGCATTGGTTCAAAACTGGGATGGGCATTGCTGGGTTGAAGTCGATAGTATTATTTGTGATTTATCTATATTCCGAACTGCATATAGAATTAACAAACCAAGTGTATTAAGAAGTTACATTTTATCGACTTTTGGAGAGGGTAAAGGAGCGTTTGTATCTCCTATTGAGTCTTTACCTCAAGACATTGAGTTTGTACCAAAGTTTGTGTTAAATAAAGATCAAATTAGTGGATTGTTATGTGGTTTATCTGAGCAGCAAAGGAACAGTAATCAATGGGGTCAGACTCGATTGATTTAATAGGTTAAATCTTTTTGCCGCTGCAAAAGCGGAGATTAATTTCTATAGACTACTCAGCCGTTTTTGGTACGCTGCTTGTATGAAGATGACTGGTTTAATTCACACAAACAAAAGCCCCTTTGGCTGTGGCAGCTTACCCGCGTTTAATTTACTTCCTAGTTTTAAAGCTTAAACCCCATGCTTAAAAACCGAGTTACCTCTTTATTTTTTAGCTTATTAATCCTTTTGCCAACCCTACTGCTTGGCGTATACCTGGCGATTCCTTTGATCGCTGAAGCCTTGCTTAAAAAGACCTTTAATGAGCACGGGATAGAGCTGATTGAATTACATATGCCGCGTCCGTCGTTTAATGAGTTGACGACAAAAAACATTCATCTGCAATCACTGGCTTTTAGGCTTAAGGATAAGACGGAGATTGATATTCGTGGGGTGCGGTTTAGCTTAGCGGGGGAGGCTCCTTATAGCGTGGCTGTGTCATCCATTGCGGTTAAACGCGCGTCTGTTGAAAGCACCGAACCGGTAGAAGAGCTCGATGTATTAACGCTGTTACCGGCGGCGTTGATGCAAGATTTACCGGCAGTGCGTTTGTTGGTGCAATCGCTCGTGTTGGACTCGCCAGCGATTAAACTGGATAAGCTTACGCTTGATGTTGCAGCGGCTAAAATAACCGCCACAGCGCATTTAAACAGCCTAGCGCAGGCTGATAGCCATCAATTAGTAGCGCCATTTTTAAATACGGATATTACCTTGGGTCTATCACCCGATAACACAATAGACCTTCACGTTATGGGTGCGAATTCAGCACCCTTGCTAGGTGTTGAATTAAGCCTGACGACGCAAGAGGACAAGCTGCACGGCGCGTTAACGGTTAGTCACACCTTGGCGAATGTTGAGTGGGCGATGAGTAACGGCGAACGTTTGCTCGTGCAAAACAGCCAATTAAACAGTCGGCTAAACGTTTCCTTACCCGTTAAACAGCAAATAACTGGCGATGGCTTATCTCAATTGTTGATACAAGGTGATTTACAACACAAGGCGCGGGTCAGTTTTGCTAAGGCCTTGGGCGATACCCAGCTAAGCAGTAATGCCACGTTAGACGCCTCGCTTGATCAGGGGCAATGGCGTGTGAGCTTAGCGCAGGGCAAATCGCCGTTTGTGCTGGCTAAAGGGCGTTTTGCCCGTGCTTTTTACCCAGCCAATAATAAAAAGAGCGATCAAAAGAGCGATCAAAAGAGCAATCAAAAGAGCAATCAAAAGGCCGACCAAACAGACACGCTGCTGGCGACTATTAATAAACCGCTGCTTATCAAGGGTTCACTGTCTGCCGACGCGGCTATGTCGATTGACGCGGGTGACTTGGCGCT